>NZ_JBFUGT010000327.1:0-7039 GCF_056402775.1 Rhodococcus sp. P3_B8 | reverse complement strand
CCCGGCGACTGTGTGCTGTTCGACCTGAAGAACGTCTGGAATCCCGGCCCGATGCGCACCGTCGAGACCGTGGATCCGCCCGCCTTCGCCGCTCTCCGCGACATCTCGCGGGGATCGACGGCCGCGGAACTGGGCGGGTTGTGGGACGAGACGCTGGCGCCCGACCGCATCGCGGACCGGATCAGGAGTTGTTCCGCGATCTGGCTGCTGACCAACCGGTCCGCGGGTGTCGACAGCCACACCTGGGCGGCCGTCGATGCCCGTGATCCGGTGCGGCTCGGCGCCAACTACCGTGTCGTGCGGTCCTACGGTTTCGATGTGCAGGAGCGGTGGCAGCTCAACGTCAGCCAGCTCGTGCACTTCGTCCGGCCCGGCACGTAGCAACTCACCTCGCTGAGCCCAACCCGACCATCGTCCCCGACGTCATATAGACCAGGCGTGGGCTCGACGCCGCGACGACGGGTGTGCTGCCCCACGAGTCGTCGTCGATCACGGTCTGCAGGGGGAGCACCCACAGTTCCTCGCCGGACCGGACGTTCTCGGCGCGCAGGACATCGGATTCCAGCAACACTGCGGTGTCGCCCTCCGCGGCGACGACGGTGCCGTACGAGTCGGAGTGTCGTTGCCACAACCGTTCCCCGGACCTCAGGTCGAGTGCGGCTTCGGTCTTGCCCTCGTAGTCGCGCAGCAATGCCACCTCGCCCAGCACGGCCACAGCGGTGCCCTGCGTGGTGTTCGGGCCGTACGACTCCGGAGTGTCGACCCGTGGCGTCGACACGAGAGCGGGGCTGGTCCACAGCAGTTCGCCCGTCGTCCGGTCGTAGGCACCGTCGCCGAGAAGCACCGGAATCGTACTGTCGGCGGGGCGATCGACGGCGAGGGTGTGTGCGGCCTCCACATCCGATGCCGCGAGGACGCGACCGGTGCGATCGACGGCCTCGGAGCCCAGCACCTTGCTGAGGGTGCAGTCGCTGTGGACGCGGACGACCACCCCACCCTCGGTGGCCCGGGCGGACTGCGTGCAGTCGGGCAGGGTGCGGGTGAACGTCGGAGTCCCGGTCGCGAGGTCGAACCCCGTCACCTCCCCGCCGAGTTCGAGCACACCCTGACCGTGCTCGGTGCTCATGAGGTGACCGAACGCGTCCTCCCACGCCGAACCGAGATCGAACCGCTGCGACCAGCGGGCGTCGGGGTCGGTGGGCACACCGCTGTGCACCCGGATGTCGTCGGATTCCGGGTCGCCTTCCATCACGTACAGCCAGTCGTCGGCAGCCGTCATCGCCAGGATCGTCCAGTCGGTGGGAGTGCGGGTCACGGACCCGTTGTCGGTGTCGACCGCCAGGATGACGGGTGCGTCCTCGAAGGGAGTCGTGTAACAGACCATCCGCCCGGCAGCGAGGGTGTCGGCGCACCCGCCCAGCGACTCGACCGGCGCCGCCCAGCGCACCGATCCGGTGTCGGCGTCCACCCCGACCAACCGCGTCTCGTCCAGCGCCGACGTCTGCTGGTTCACCAACCCGATCATGGTGACCAGCACCTGTCCGGCGTCGACGAATCCCGGCTCGCCCGAGTCGAATCCGCTGCCGTACACCGGGTTGCGGAAGACGGCGAACTGCCGATCGTAGGTGGCGGCCGCATCCAGCGACCACTCGGCGCCGGGTGCATCGGGCGACGCCTCCGGGGCGTCGGGGCCCACGAAACCGGTGAGCCCGGGGATGTTCACCTTCGGGGACTCCGGGTGCACGATCACGGTGGTTACGGCGCCGGCGACGGTCACGATCGCCACGAGCGCTGCGGCCCAGAGGTTTCGGGTGCTCTTGTCGAGGCCCATGTCGGCTACAGCTCCAGTCCGGGGGTCGTGGCCAGGGATTCGAGAAGCTCGTAGGGGAGCGGAGTGGCCGGCAGCGTGGAGGTCGAGCTGACCGACACCCGGGTGCCCGACGGCCGTGTCAGCGTCACGTGACGGCCGGCCTCGTCGACGGCGGGTTCACCGGGGACGGTCGCCGCGGAGGTGTACCCGTCCCGTCGCTCCAACACGGAACCGTCCGGAAGTCGGGTGGCCTTCGCGGCCTGCGGGTCGTAGGACGGGTCGTACTTGTCCGGCTCGGGCGGCACGGTGTAGCCGCCCGCGATCGAGATCCGCAGGGTCCCCTCGGATCCGGGTGTGGTGACGTCGACGCTCTCACACACCGCGTTGTCGCTGTACTCGGCCAGTTGCAGCGATCCGAGCGGTCTCGACAGCGCGATGCGCTGATCGCGCCACGCGTCGTCGAGCACGGCATTCAGCCGGTCCAGATCGGCGCGGGTCAGCGCCGGTCCCTCGTCCTCGGAGCCGCCCCCCGACCCGCATGCCGTCGGGGGAGGCGAGGTGCCCGGCGGAACCGGTGTACTCGCCAACAGTTCGGGACGCAGCACGATGGCGGTGAGTTCGTCGAGGCTCAGTGGGATGGTGCCGCTGTACTTCGAGCCGGGGTCGGCCTCGGCGAAGTTCTCGTCGGTGGCGTCGGCATGGATCCACGTGCCGTCCGGGAAGTAGCCGGCGACGCTCCGGGACAGGGTGCGGTGGCCGTCGTACTCGGACCACGTGTCGTCCGCATCCAGCACGGTGCCGTCGGGCAGCGTCGTGCGACGGTCGAGTTCCCCGGCAACGCACGGCGGAATCGGCCTGTCCRCCTTGCTGACCGACAACCACAGCGACCCGGGGGACGAGTCCCGAAGCAGTGGTCCCCGAGCGCTGGTGACGCCGCCGAAGTCGTCCTCGACGTCCGGTGGCTGCTCGTACTCCGGAATCGGCTCGAACAGCAACGACTCCGTGGGGCTGACGAGGGGGATCTCCACCGCCTCCGGCAGGGCGTCGAGGACGGCGGCAGTCATGGCCGAGGCCTTGAGTGCCGAGAACCACGGGTAGCGCGGGTTGTCGTAACTCTGCTCGCCTCCGACCCACATGGCGAAGGCTTCCCCCTCCGACGGCGGTTCCACCGTCGCGCACCCGGGAATGTCGACGGGATACTCGACCGTCGGCGTGACGTACGACGGGGCTTCGGCGGGACCGTCCGCGATGAGGTCGACGGTCGCCGGGCCGGATCCGGTATCGAGCAGTCCCGCGACGATCACCCCACACGCCATGATCGACACCACGACGAGTCCCGTCGTCCAGCGGTCCTTGCGCCTGTCCGCGCCGTCGCTCATGTGCCCCCACCCGTGTCGCAGGCGCTCATCCCGAACGAAGGAGCATCCGAAGTCCTAGTCGTCACGATTGCGAGCAGCGTTACCGCCCGTGAGTGGTCGACGAGTCCCTGGACTCGTTAACCGCGCACGGGCGCGGAGCGCCTACCGGCCCTGCGGATACGGGAGATGGCCGCTGCTGTCCTCGTTGACGAGAACGGCCCGGCCCAGTTGTGGGAAGGCGCGTTGCGCGCTCGCGGGCCGGTCGCAGACCTTGCAGCCCGCGCCGATCGGGACGACCGTTCTCGGGTGGTGCCGGAGACCAATTCGCTGACCTACCGCGGCTACGCGGTGCAGGACCTGGCAGCGCACTGCAGCTTCGAGGAGGTGGCGTACCTGCTCTGGTACAACGAACTTCCTACCTCGGCGCAACTGGAACAGCTACCTCGGCGCGGAAGACCCGGCGGAGGACGATAATTCGCCGTCCGAGAACCTCGCGAAGGCGCTGCGCATGACGGCGGTGCTGCCCACGATCGTGGCCGCCGACTTCCGGCGCAGGCGCGGACAGGACCCGATCGCACCGCACTCGCACCTGGGGTTCGCGGAGAACTTTCTGAACATGTGCTTCGGGGACGTGCCCGATCCGGCCGTCGTCAAGGCGTTCGAGGTGTCGCTGATCCTGTATGCGGAGCACAGTTTCAACGTGTCCACGTTCGCGGCTCGCGTGGTGACGTCGACACTGTCCGACATCTACAGTGCGGTCACCGCGGCGATCGGGGCGCTGAAGGGTCCGTTGCACGGCGGCGCCAACGAGGYCGTCATGCACGACATGCTCGAGATCGGCGAGCCCGACCGCGCCGAGGAGTGGCTGCTGGGCACACTCGCCGCCAAGGAGAAGGTGATGGGTTTCGGCCACCGGGTCTACAAGAACGGTGACTCGCGGGTACCGACGATGAAGGCGGCACTGCTCGACATCGCCGCCGCCACCGGCGGCGCGAAGTGGGTGCGGATGTACGACATCCTGGAGAAGACGATGGCCGACGCCACCGGGATCGCGCCGAATCTCGACTTCCCGACCGGTCCGGCGTACTACCTGATGGGATTCGACGTGGAAATGTTCACGCCGATGTTCGTGATGAGCCGAATCACCGGGTGGACCGCCCACATCATCGAGCAGGGCGCGTCGAACAGTGTGATTCGCCCGCTCAGCGAGTACTCGGGCGTCCCCCAGCGCTCCGTCGTCGCCTGACGGCTTGTGCGCCTTTGTGGTTGCTGCCGCTACCAGAAAGGCGCACGGGCGTTAGCGCTTCTTGACGTGCGAGACGATTTCCGGATCGCTCTGTCCGTTCGTCTTCATCTTCTTGTCGGCGCGCTTCTCCTTCAGCGACTTACCGGATTTCTTCGACATGGAATTGCGGGGCGATTTGTCAGCCATGGACCATCCCTGAATGCGGAACCTGGACGGCTCCGATAGTGCTGACAGTACGCCACATCCCGGGAAACCCGGACCGATCGTCGAAAGGGCGGGTTCTAGGACGACGGATCGTCGAACAGGGTCTGCTCCTCGGGATTGGTGAACAGTCCCATCTGCTCAGGCCGCGGCTTGGTGTCGGGAGCGCCCGTCGTCGGGGGCAGCACGACGGTCCGGAGGGCGTGGCGGAGGGCGCCGACGACGCGCTCCCACTGGTCGGCGGACGCGTCGTCGGTCTCCCACAACCGGGACACCCAGGCGGTGCCGGTGTCCAGGAGCACGAGGATCCGGTCGCGGTCGTGACCGCAGACGTCGGCGACGACAGCCGGATCGGTTTCGATCCCGGGCCCGGGATCGAGATGGAACAGCGTCTGAAGTTCCTTCGGGAGGTCGGTCGACGACATCCGGCTCTCGGTGCGAGGTGCCGCGTCCGGTTCGGGTTCCCCGTCGGGTCCGGAGTCGCGGTTGAAGAACAGTTCGCCACCGAACCGCGACSCGAACTCGCTGTCGACGGTGCGCAGGAAATCGGAGAACGCCTTGCAGCTGTCGGTGAGGTGCTGCGGGACGAACGGGTTACCCGACACTTCCAGGAACGCCGACAACCGGTCGTCGACCAGCACGAACTTGATCCGCGACCACATGCGGTTGAGGTCGGCGGTGACCTCGGCGGCCCGGGTGCGGTCGCTGATGTCGTGCACCAGCGGCGCGAACAGTTGCACGTCGACGGTGTCGGCGAGCGGGCCGACGAACAAGATGGTGTTGCCCATCCGGATCGGGACGTCGCCGTCCGGGTCGCGTTCGGGCAGCAGCCCGAGCATCGGGACCAACGCGAGAGTGATCAGTTCGTGGAGGTGCTCGACGTCGCGCGGGACCACGGCGGCTGCGGGGTCGAGCTGCGCGACCAGCGGCGGCCGCACCGCAACCGGGTCGAACGTGGCCTCGGGATCCGTACTCGACGTCTCGGTGCTCAGGAACGCGGGATGCGTGATTCCCCAGACGTCGCGGAACGCGGCCACGGCCATCGCGGCCAGCTGATCCGACCACGACAGCTTCTTGTCGACGTAGAACGCGGGGGAGCCGTCATCGGGTTCGTCGTCCGGACCGCGGGTCGGCCGGTTCCAGCCCAGCTCGGTGAGGTACGTCTGCTCGGCGTCGGTCAGTGCGCGGTCGGGGTGCAGGTAATGGTTCGACGGCACCTCGCAGCGCACCGTGTCCCCGTCCCACACGACGAACTGGATGCACGGCATCAGCCCCTGGGATTCGTCGAGCTCCTCGAACCCCGATTCCAGGACCAGAAGGTCCTCGTCCTGCATCGCTGCCAGATAGTCCGCGAGGCGCCGCTGGAACTCGGCCCAGTCGCGGTTCACACTCGAATCCAGATCGAAGTCCTGCATGTCTGCTCCGTCCGGGTCGACCACGAATCACCTACTTCCGCTCTATACGGTAGCGGCGATCGCCGAGACCGCAGCGCAGGAGGGGGTGGCGCGCTCAGACGGGGTGACCGGCCGCGATCCGTCCGGTCAGCCTGGTGACGGCGTCGAGGAGGTCCCACGACGTGCCCGGTTCCACGGCCACGGCGGTATCGCCCCACACGAGGTACCGGCCGTCGCCCTCGATGTCCCGCCACGCCAGACCGCCGACGGGGCGTGGTGAGTGCCGCGAGCCGCGGACGACGGTGACGACCCCCTGGCTCGTCGAGGGCCTGTCGAGGATCCGGGCTGCCCGTGCGCTCCCGGCCGGTGTCGGCGGGACCACGATGCCCGCCGCCGTGCCCGGGTCGGTGTCGGGGAGCTGAGCGATCAGCTGCCGGCCGACGTCGTACGGTTCGCAGCTCCGGATCACCACTTCGGCGCCCGGATGCTGCACCGCCGCGATCCCGTGCCCGCGTGCCAGGGCGCCCGTCATGCGGATCGAGGTACCGCCGTCCACACCTGCCGAACCGGAGATCTCGATCCGGAGGTCGGGTTCGGCGAGCACCAGCAGTGCCAACCCGAGCGGGTCGTGTTCGGGGCCGGAGAAGTCGGCGCGGATCCGGCGCTGCTCCGCCTCGTACTCGTCGGCGGTGGCCAGCGTGCTCGTGACCTTGAACGGATACGGAATGCGGTCCTGTCCGGTCCGGGCCCACAACGCCGAGAACTGCGGACCGCTCAACACCCAATGCCCCACGACTATTCGCCGATCACCGCGGGTGTGACGAGGGGCAGTTTCCCGACGAGTTCGCTTCCCTCGTCGATGCTTTCGAGGTAGGTGGGTGGTTCCTCCTCGTCCTCCCGTGCGGCGGGCCGGACCGGGCCGCTCGGCCGCTCGGCGGTGGTCGTCCGGTGAGCGGACACGATGCCGCGCGCGTACTGCGCCACCCCGCCGCCGCCGGCGCCGGCCAGCGCCGCACCCGCGATCGAACCC
>NZ_JBFUGT010000326.1:0-7043 GCF_056402775.1 Rhodococcus sp. P3_B8 | reverse complement strand
CGGTTCGTCGCCAACCCCTACGGCCCACCCGGCCAACGCATGTACCGCACCGGCGACCTCGTCCGCTGGCACCCCGACGGCAACCTCGAATACCTCGGCCGCCGCGACCTCCAAGTCAAAATCCGCGGCCACCGCATCGAACTCGGCGAAATCGAAGCCACCCTCACCACCCACCCCGACATCACCCACGCCRCAGTGACAGTCCACCACGACCACCACACCGGCGACCAACTCGTCGGCTACGTCGTCCCCCGCAACCACACCCCCCTCGACCCCACCACGATCCACACCTTCGCCGCCGACCACCTCCCCGACTACATGGKGCCCACCCCCATCACCATCCTCGACGCACTACCCCTGACCACCAACGGCAAGATCGACCGGCGAGCACTCCCCGCACCAACACCGYYGAAGCGACAGTTCCGACCACCGGTCACCCCCACCGAACAGACCATCGCCGACGTCTTCACCGACGTCCTCGGCCACGACCGAATCGGACTCGACGACGACTTCTTCRCCCTGGGCGGCAACTCGYTGCTCGCCATCCAGGTCAGTGCGCGGCTGCGAGAGGCTCTCGACGTCGAGATGCCAGTGGCATGGCTCTTCACTGGCGCCACGGTGGAAGCGATCGCCAGTAGAGTCGAGGCGGTCTCCGACGGGTCGACACCTATTGCGCCGACCGGACCTTCGGCATTCGACGTCCTGTTCCCGATCACATCAGCTGGAGATTCCGACCCGATCTTTTGCATACACCCGGCTAGCGGATTGGCCTGGTGCTACGCAGGTTTGGCTCGATACACCGAACCGAGACAGCGAATCTACGGGCTGCAATCCCCCGAACTCGTCGAAGACGACCCGCATCCCCGTTCCATCGAACAGTTGGCGGAGCACTACGTCCGGGAGATCCAGGCCGTGCAACCAGACGGGCCGTATCACCTGCTCGGCTGGTCCTTGGGCGGAGTTATTGCCCACGCCGTAGCCACACGATTTCGCCTTCTCGGGAAGCAGGTCTCGATGCTGGCGATGCTGGACAGCCGGTTCCGCGAAGCGGAATCGACTGCAAACCAGGAATTCACTGTTGAAGACATCCTGGTCGAGCTAGCCGATCTGTTTGGATTCGGTGCCGAAGACTTCGATGCCGCGGGGAAAACCATGTCGGCTGAACAAGCGACCGAACTGATTCATCTGCGAACCGGAGCATTCGAGTTTCTCCAGCCATCACACGTGAAGCGGATCGTCGAATCCTTCAATGACGCGCCACGGTTGGTCGCCGACTACCACCCCGCCGTGTTCGACGGAGACATGGTCTTCTTCGCCGCCGCAGCTGGCGAGATGACCCGAGAGGTTGCCGAAAGTTGCTGGCAACCATACATAACTGGTTCAATCGACTACTATCCCATCGATGCCACGCATATTCGTATGACCACGCCGCGAGCGTTGGCGGACATTGCACGAGTTCTCAACACCTACCTCGTCGACGCTGTCAGTTAGCGGCGCCTCCCCGTGTCAAACGAACTACTCGATGGTGCAACGAACGCATGAAATCGCCATCTCGCGATCCAGCCGGACAAGGCGCAGCTGATTCCGTCCACCGCGACGGCGCGGTTGCTGCCCGAGCGCTATTTAACCCGAATGCACCGATTCGTTGATGTCGTCGCTGTGAATTCCGTTGTGTGGCAGCGGGTGGGGTGTGGGCGTGGGTGATCGTCCGACCTGGTATGTCGGGTTGTTCCACTGAGTCTTTCGCATCGAGGGTGGGCATGTGTGACCGGCGTTAGGTGATGATCGGCTGATTTCGACCGAAGGTGCTGTCAAACAAGTTGTGCCACGCTGTTTCCCACGGCCAGTGCGTGGGTAGGTGCAGCGTCAACCTCCGGGCGGAGGAAGCGATGCGTGCGGGAACCGAGACGAGGGTGCGCCGGAGGGTGCCGGTGGTAGCTTTCGTCAGTTTGGGATCGCCGGTGAGGGTGGCGGCGGCGCGGGTCAGATTGAATGCCATCACCGCGGCGACGAGCCAGGCGGCGTTCGCTGAAAACGAGTTCGACGGCAGATGCGCGAGAGCGGAGTTCTTCAGATCCGCGTGCACCTGCTCGATGAAGGCGTGCTGACGGTGGGTTTTGTCGGCGGCGACGGTATCGAGCTCGTCGGGGTCGGTGGTGGTGAAGAACGCGTGGAACCGCCAGATGTCGAACAACGTGCCCTGGCCCTGGTCCTTGGGCGGTCGCAGGTCGGGGATGCGGCGCACCACCAGCCGACCGGGGATCTGGTGGGCCTTCTTCTGCGAGGCGAACGCGGTGAACGGTATCTCCGCGACCTCCGCCCGCGATATCCAGGTGTCGGTGCCCTCGTCGTAGACGGCGTCGGTGTACTCGATCGGCGTCCACGCGGACTCGTCGGCGTCGATGGATGCGATCGCACGTTTGACGGTGGAGGTCAGGCGCACCGTGACCGACACATCGGCGCCGGCGCGGAGCGCGGCACCAATGGTGGGATGGCCGTAGAACGCCGAATCGCACCGAATCAGGGGTTTCGACGCGCCGTCACCGCACGAGCAGCCAACGTGCGCCCCGCGGGCCTGGGAACGCAGCCGGCCGACGGTGGCCAGGGCGTCGGCGACCATGCGGGCGGCCCCGCGCGCGGAGCCGCAGGCTCCTCGGCGCAGGCGTTGRGTGAGGATCACCGGCGCAGCGGTCTCTGTGGTGACGGTGGCGATGAGGGCGTTGAGCCCGCGCACRCCGGAGTAGCCGTATCCGGAGCCTTGTTTGCCGTGGCCGTGGACCTCGATGATCGTATCGTCGATATCGACCAGCACCCGCCCGGTGTCGATCCCCGACACCAGCACGGTCTTCTCCGCGAGGTTGCCCAGGAACCGCGAGGCCACGGCGTCGAGTTGCCGAACGTGCCCGAAGGTGAACTGACGAAGGAACGATCCCAGGGTCGACGGTGCATAGGGTCGATCGAATATCGTTCCCATCGCCCCGTGCCGCAGGATCGCCAGGTCGGCGATGCTGTCGGCGCCCGCGACCATCCCACCGACCAGCGAGGCGACCTTGCGGCCCGGGTTGGCGCCCTTGTCGGTCGGCACGCTCAGCTGCTGATCGGCGAGGGTGAGCAGGCCGCTCGCCTGCGCCAATGCCATCACCGGGACCAGTCCCGCGGTCGACATCAGATTAGGGTCGTCGAACCTCGCCGCCGCGACGGGCCGGGTATGAGATAGTTGCATCTACGAGATGCCCTTCGTCGTGGCCGAATTGTTTCTGTGAGAAGTTCAATTCTTCCACTACGACAGGGCATTTCGCCGTTACGACCCACCCACGGACTCGTCCAGATCGGTGCATCCAGGTTTAACGCTGTGTCGCTGATCGTTCCCGAGGGCGACACGGCTCCGCCGATCCAGGCCGGCGGGACACGCTGGCGAACACACTCGGCGTGCAGTTCATCAACCCGAAAGGTCGCTACCTGCCCAACCAGGACGAGCCGCGCCTGCTCGACAATCGCGGACCGGCCTGCTACGACGTCACCGGGGTCCACGATCAGGTCCCGGGATACGGAGCCCAGATCACGCCCGCAAGTTACGCGGGATCGAAGATGCAGGCGCCCCGACCATGAGGGGAACCGAAGTGGCCTGCGAGTGACGACGCTCCTGGGACCGTCGCCCGGTTTCCGGACGGTAGATCGTCAGATCGCCGCCGCGAGGACCTCGACTCCCGGTCCGTCGAGGTCGTCCAGCGCCACCCTCCGACCGGAGACGGCCAGGAGAAGCGAAAGGGCGGTGCCGCTCACCTCGGGGCCGTCGCCGATCGACACGTCGGCGTCCGCTGCCGTCAGCCGGACGCGGGCCACGAGTTCTTTGGCGCCGCCGAAGGACGCCGGGGTGCGCGTCTGCAGGCGGAGCGATCTGTCGACGGCCTCCGCCGGGTAGGAGCGGGTGAGTCCCAAGGGCCGACGGATGTCCTCACCGTGGACGATCTCCTCGACGAGCCGGCTGTCGAGGGGCGCCGGAGGCGTCGACGTGCGCGACGCCACCCGACGAAGCCGCTCCAATGTCTCCTGCGGTGAGGCACCGCGCTCGCGTTCCACGCCGCGTGCGTTCTGGCGGTCGAAGTCGAATCGCGCCCGGGCGAGGCCGACCATGAAACCGAGGCGCGTCGTCCGAGCCGTGTCGACCAGGTGGGCGACCACGTCGTGCACCGTCCAGTCGCCGCAGAGTGACGGCTCGTCCCACCGTGCCGCGTCGAGACTCCCGAGGTCGTCGATCAGCGCCGCACGCTCCGCGTGCACCATCGACCAGACATATTCCACAGCTCGCTCCTTCGGTCGGCCACATCGTATGCACGGTAAGACTCGTCGAGACACGGAATCTCATCGCAGCTCGGGGAACGACCGAATGAGAGCCGACCCACATGGTCAGCTGTCGATGGTGAGCACGTCTGCGAGGTTATCCAAACCTGCCCGCACCGTGCGTGAGTACGCCTTCGCGACTATCGGGTCGGCCAGCTTGCCGAAGATTCCTCCGAGGCCACTTTCGCTGTCGGTCCGATAGGTGAACAGGGTGCCGCCGTCGACTTCCTCGAGCCTCGTCGTCGCGGTGAAGCCGACCTTGCTCTCCACCGACTTGGACGTGGCCACCTTCAACGGCTCGTACTCGACGAATTCGGTCACCGGTCGAGCCGCCTACCCAGAATGCGGGTTACCCCGCGCCACCGGGTGCCCACCCCGAGTTGGCCTCGTCACGCTCCTTGCTCGGTCGGGCCACGATGGAGACCGGTCTGTTTGATCCTCCCGCTATACCTGGTCGCTATCACTGATGGTTAGCGCGTCAAAGCGCTGGTAGCGGTGTAGACACGACAAGACCGCGAAGCGCCGGCGAATCCGGTGCTGGATCGATCCGCCGAGGAGCAGAGATGATCGAATCATGACAACGGATCGCCGTACGCTTCGGAACACCTTCGAGTTGGCCGCCGAGAAGTACCACGCCGCTCGGCCCAGCTATCCGTCAGCGCTCTACGACGAACTCGTCCTCACGTCCGGACTGCGCCCAGGTGACTCGCTACTGGAGATCGGAGGAGGTACGGGCAAGGCCACCGTCGAGCTCGCGCGGAGGGGCTTCACCATCACGTCGGTCGAACTCGGGCATGACCTGGCAGCGATCGCACGTGAGAATGTAGCGGCGTTCCCCAACGCCGAGGTGGTCTGCGCCGATTTCGAGCAATGGAGGCCTGCGCCAGGCGTGACCTACGACCTCGTATTCGCGGCAACCTCCTGGCACTGGATCGATCCCTCGACGCGATACATCAAGGCGGCCAGCCTCATTCGCCCCGAAGGACATCTGGCTTTTTGGGGTGCACAACACGTGTTCCCGGAAGGTGGGGACCCAATCTTTCGTGACATTCAGCCCGTCTACGAGGAGATCGGCGAAGGTCTCCCGGATACCGCGACGTGGGCGCGCCCGGGTGAGCTGGCCGATCATCGGGCCGAATTCGAGGAGAGCGGGTTCTTCGACAGCGTCGTGGTGCGTCACTTCGACTGGGAAGTCAGCTACGACGTGGACGGCTATCTCGACCTTCTCGACACCTTCTCCGGACACATCGCCATGGCGAAATGGCAACGGGAACGGCTGCACAGCGAGATTCGTCGTCGAGTTGCCGAGCGGCCCGAACACCGCATCCGGCGGCACTTCGGCGCGGTCCTGCACATTGCCCGCCGTCGCAGCTGATCTTCACGCATTTCGCGCCAGACGGCCGAACGACCCGACCGACTCTCCGGTCAAGCCCGGGGCGCATCACAGGCTTCGGTGTGGCCGTCCAACGCACATAGGCGAAGGCGGCTTGGTTCCGCACCTCCGAACAGTGCGACTGCCAACCCCAGAACACCTCCACTGCCGGCCAACACCGCACCGAGTAGGAACATTCCACTCATCAGACCCTCCCCTCTGTCCTGTCCCCATTACAGCAGGCCCCCACCCGGACAGGGGCTCCGGCCTGCCGGAGAGATCCCAACTCCCGCTTCAGCAGGACTCGACGGCGACGACGCGACGTGCGGTTGTCGATGGGAGGAGCGCGAGGACGAGGGCCAGCACCGTCAGGACGAGGACCAGGACGGCCACGTAAAACCATTGTCCGTTCGCCCAGGCGATTCCTCCGACCCAGCCGAACAGGCTGGAGCCGGCGTAGTAGGAGACGTTGTACAGCGCCGTCGCCTGTGCGCGACCCGTTGTCGCGTGGGCGCCGACCATGCCGGATGCGACGGCATGGCCGACGAAGAGTCCGCCGGTGATCGCGGCCACGCCGAGGAGGATCAGGACCAGCGATCCGGCGACGCTGAGCATCGTCCCACCTGCCATGAAGGCACAGGCCGACACGAGCACGGTTCGGTGACCGAACCGGCCAACCACCCAGCCGGCGGCGCGAGAGCCCGCCGTGCCCGCCAGATAGGCGAGAAAGATCAGCGACACCACCGTGGGCGCGAGGTGGTACGGAGCGGCCTCGAGGCGGAAGGGGAGGTAGTTGAAGACGGCCACCATGCCGCCGACGAGTAGCGCACCGATGCCGAACAATGCCAGCAGGCGGGTATCCCGCAGGTGGATGGCAAGGATCCCGGTGGACGGGACGGCCACTCGCCGCCCCCGACCGGCGGGAAGCAACGCGATCAGGATGGCCATCAGGATCGCCAGACCTACGCCGAGGATCGCCAAGGCCGGACGCCACCCGAGGTGATCGGCGACCGGGACGACCAGAAGTCGACCGCTCAAACCACCCAATGATGTTGCTGCCACGTAGGAACCGGCCAATGCCGCGGTCCGCGCCGGCGCGGCGACCTCGTGGAGCAGTGTCATCGCCAGCGCCGGCAGTCCCCCGAGCGCCACCCCTTGGACGAATCGTCCCGCCACCAGCGCGTCGAACGTCGGGAGCCAGGGGACGGCCACGGCGAGCAGTCCCGCGGTTGCCGCCGCGTACCGCATCGCGGTGGGGCGCCCCACCCGATCCGAGAACCGGGCCCACGGCAGAACCGACAACGCCAGCCCGAGCGTGGCCGCCGCGCCG
>NZ_JBFUGT010000325.1:0-7058 GCF_056402775.1 Rhodococcus sp. P3_B8 | reverse complement strand
GGTGACCCCTCCCCCGACCACAGGTTCGGACCTGCTGCGCGACCGCGGACTCGGACGCTGGTTCGGGGTGCTCGAGGTGGGTGTCGACGAACTGCGTTCCGCGGCTCACGTCTCCGGTGGGTCGCTGAACGACGCGTACGTGGCGGCCCTGCTGGGCGGCTTCCGCCGCTACCACGAATCGTTCGGCCGCGACCTCGAGACGATTCCGGTGGGCATGCCGGTGAGCATGCGTTCGGCGTCGGATCCGACGGGCGGCAACCGGTTCGCCGCGGCCCGATTCGCCGGACCGGTCGGTGAACGCGACCCGGTCGCGCGGATCAAGAAGGTGCGCGCGATCATCCTGGGGCTGCGCCAGGAACCCGCACTCGGACTGCTGGATTCGGCCGCCCCCCTTCTGGTCCGGCTTCCGACGGTGGTGCTGGCGAACTGGTACCTCTCACAGTCGACGGGTCTCGATCTGCAGGCCAGCAACGTCGCCGGGGTCCCCGTGCCCGTGTACCTGGCGGGTGCCCGGATCGAGCGGATGTTCCCGTTCGGCCCGGCCCCCGGCTGTGCGGTCATGGCCACCCTCGTCTCCCACGTCGGCACGTGTTGCATCGGCGTCAATCTCGACACCGCCGCCGTCACCGAGCCGGCGCGGTTCATGCAGTGCCTGCAGGAGAGTCTCGACGAGATCGTCGAACTGGGCCGCGGGTGAAAGGAAAGGCTGGCGCGATGGACGAGCACACGACACGGCCACGGGTCTACCTCATCGAGACGATGAGCGACATGGAGGACGACGTTCTCCGCACGTGGCTGGAGCGGCAGGCGAACGACTCCGGTCAGCCGCCTCCGACGGTCCGCGTCACCGACCAGGCCCTCGCCGATCTCGTGCGCCGGAAGGATGATCCGCTGCTCACCCCGCTCCGGGTGGTGTGGCTGCCGAAGGAGACCCATCCGGACGGCGCGCAACGATTCCGGGAGACGCTGTCGCTGCGGGATCCGCTGCACCCCGGCCAGAACATGCAGCGCCGGGTGATGCGCGACGACCCGGCCCGGTGCCAGGTCCTGGAAGGCGACCCGGCCCCGCTCAGCGACCTCGAACGCCGGCTCGCGGAGAACGGCGGCGGGTCGCTTCCGGACTTCATTCGCCGCCAGGCCGCGCTGACCCTCGAGCGGGCCGAGCGCACCCTGCTGGGCACGCAGTACAAGGTGTCGAGGTTCGTCGTCGACGAGATCACCGACGCCAGCCGATACCACGACGGCACCCGGGAGCTGTCCGCGAAGTTGAACGTCCCCGTCGCCGAGGTGGATCGCCGGGCCCGTGGGGCACTGGACGAGATGGTCGCCGCGCAGAGCAGGCGCGCCATCGCGCTGTGGGACCAGTTGGGCCGCTACTTCTCCCGCGCCTACCGTCTCGACGTCGACACCACCCGGCTGGACGAACTGCGGGAGCTGAACAAGGAACATTCCCTGGTGTTCCTGCCCAGCCACCGCTCGTACCTCGACCCGCTGGTGCTGCGGCCGGCGCTGCTCGCGAACGACCTTCCGCTCAACCATGTGATGGGCGGTCTGAACATCAACTTCTGGCCGATCGGACCGATCGGCAAGCGCAGCGGCACCGTGTTCATCCGCCGGAAGATCGAGGGCGACGAGATCTACAAGTGGACGCTCCGCGAGTACATGCGCTATCTCCTCACGAAACGGTTCAACCTCGAGTGGTACATCGAGGGCGGGCGCAGCCGCACCGGGAAGTTGCGGCCGCCGCGGTTCGGTCTGCTCAACTACCTCGCGAAGGCCTTCCAGGACAGTGGCATGTCCGACGTGTACCTCGTCCCGGTGTCACTGACCTACGACCAGCTGTACGAGGTCGGAGCGATGGCGGCGGAGGCGCACGGCCAGGCGAAGAGCAAGGAGAGTCTGCGGTGGCTCTTCGGATACGTTCGGGCACAGGGTCAACGGCACGGTGTCGCGCACGTCAACGTCGGCAGGCCGATGTCACTGGCGGACTACCTCGGCCAGGAGGACGACCTGCGGCTGGCGGTGCAGAAGACGGCGTTCGAGGTGTGTCACCGCATCAACGAGGTCACGCCCGTCACGGCGTCGTCGCTCGTCATGCTCGCGTTCCTCGGCATCGAGGACCGGGCGCTCACCGTCGCCGAGGTCGGTGCCATTCTCGGACCACTGGTGGACTACATCACGGCGCGCGCGTTGCCGACCGCGGGCGATGTGGACCTGACCGATCCGCAGGTGATCCGCAAGGCCGTGCGGACCCATCTCGATTCCGGGGTGCTGCGGAGTTTCGATCAGGGCAGCGAACGGGTGTTCTACCTCGGACGGGATCAGCATCTCGTGGCAGCGTTCTACCGCAACAACACCATTCATTTCCTAGTGATGCGGGCGATCGCGGAAATGGTGCTGCGGGCGGCGGTCGACCAGAAGTTCACCGACCCGCTGAACGACGGATGGGATCTGGCGCTGCGCATTCGCGATCTCCTCAAGTTCGAATTCTTCTTCAGCGAGAAAGACAGCTTCCGGAAGGAACTGCGGGCCGAACTGGATCTGATCGACCCGGCGTGGGAGTCGAACCTGGGCGATCCGCAGCATGCAGCGAACCTGTTGTCCGGGATGCGGATTCATCTGGCGCACCGGGTTCTGCAACCGTTCCTGGAGGCGTACGCCGTGGTCGCGGGCCAGTTACTCCGGACTCCGGTGGACCGGAAGTTCGACGAGAAGGCCTTCATGACGTCGTGCCTCGCGCTCGCCGAGCAGCGGCGTCTCCGGCAGCAGATCGGGAGCAGCGAGTCGATTTCGGCCGAACTGTTCACGACCGCGCTCAAGCTGGCGCGAAACCGTGGCCTGGTCGAACCGAATGCCGAGAACATGGCGGCCCGGCGGGTCGAGTTCGACGCCGAACTCCAGACCCTGATCGATCAGGTGCTGCGCATCCGAGCGATCGCGCACGAGAATCTCGGCCAGATGGGTGGTAGGTGAGTAGATGAGCGATCTCCGCAGTCTCCACGACGACATCGCGGCCGCCGTTCCCGGCCCGGGCACCCTCGCCGCGTTCGACCTGGACGGCACCTTGATCAGCGGGTACTCCGCGAGCGTCGTCTATCGGGATCGCCTGCGTCGCTTCGACATCAGCGTGGCCGAGCTTCTGCGCACCACTGGCGCCGCGGTGGAGACCCGCTTCCGGGGTGCCGATATCGGCAACCTGATGCGCATCGGAGTGCAGAGCCTGGCCGGGCGCATGGAGGACGAGATGCAGGAGTGGGGGCAGCGGCTGTTCCGCCAGGAGATCGCGAGGATGATCTTCTCGGAGGTCCGCGGACTGCTCGCCGCGCACCGGCACGCCGGTCACCGGGTGGTGATGGCCACCTCCGCCACCCCCTATCAGGCACTGTCGGTGGCCGCGGACCTCGACATCGACGCCGAGGACGTGCTGTGCACCCGGCCCGCGGTTCTGGACGGAATGCTCACCGGGAAGCTCGAATCGCCGCCGCTGTGGGGTCCGGCCAAGGCCGAGGCGCTGCGCGAGTACGCCGACAAGCACGGAGCGGATCTGGGTGACAGCTTCGCGTACTCCAACGGCGCAGAAGATGTTCCGATGCTGAAGTCGGTGGGGCATCCCGTGGCGCTGAACCCCGACCGCAAACTGGCGGCGACCGCGCGGCAGAACGGGTGGCCGTCGGTGAATCTGCGACCTCCGGAGAGCGGCGCCGACCCGATGTCCATCGCCCGCACCACCACCGCGATCGGCGCTCTGATGGGGGCGGCCGCGTTCGGTGTCTCCGCCGGCCTGCTCACCCAGAACCGGCAGACGGGCGCCAACCTGGTCGGCAGCTTCGGCCCGGATCTCGCGCTCGCGATCTGTGGGATCAACGTGCGTATCAAGGGCAAGGAGAACGCCTGGTCGGCCAGGCCCGCGGTCTTCATGTTCAATCACCAGAGTTCGCTCGACATGCTGGTGATCGGCAGCGTCATCCGGCGCGACGTCACCGGCGTCGCGAAGAAGGAGGCCGCGCGCGATCCCCGGTTCATTCCCGTGGGGGCGCTGCTCGACGTCGCGTACATCGACAGGGCGGACAGCACGAAGGCGAGGGCTGCCCTCCGCCCGGCCGTGGAGAAACTGCAGTCCGGCATCTCCATCGCGATCGCCCCCGAGGGCACCCGATCGCCGACTCCGCGTCTCGGCAAGTTCAAGAAGGGCGGATTCCATCTGGCGATGCAGGCCGGAGTGCCGATCGTACCGATCGTCATCCACAACGCGGGCGAACGGATGTGGCGGAACTCGCTCGTCGCGCACCCCGGCACCGTCGATGTCGACGTCCTCGCACCTGTGCCGACCGAGGGCTGGAACCTCGCGGATCTCGACCGGCACGTCGACGAAGTGCGCACCCTGTTCGAGGACTGCCTGCACGCCGGGCATCGCTGAAAGCTCTTCGAACAACGTTCCCGAAGGATGTAGAGAACCTCGATCGAAGCTCACCAACGCAGTGGCCCGGTTCAGCGCTCGCGACGGGGTGTCGCAACCGAGTAGTCGACTACGCGCGACGGGTCGCCGGCCGTACGGGACAGTCGGGGTGAACCGGTGATGCGTCGAAGGGAGCAGGACGATGAGCGAGCGTGACGGCGTCAAGCCTCCCGATCGAACGGACGTGCGGCGCCACGAGTTTCGGCTCAGTATGCTCGTGGCCTCGATGGCCGTTGTCGGCACCCTGATCGGCTCCGTGTGCGGAGGGGTGTTCACCTTGCTGAACACCTCGAATCAGGTGGAGGCGACGGTGAACCAATCCTCGAACGAGTTTCTGCGGACGCAGCGGCAGCAGATCTACTCGGAGCTCCTGACCGCGGCCAACGAGGTGAGCATCACGTCGGGTTCCGTCTCGGTGGCATTCGACCACTTCGACGGACCCTACCTCCTGACCGTGCTCGCCGAAGTCCTCCGCCCGCTGCCGCAACAGAACGTCGTCCTCGGCTCGAAGTTCACGGCGGTGGAGCTGATCGGATCCGAACCGGTGGTGGAATCGGCACGGCGCATGGTGGTCGAATACCTGGCAGGATCCGAGACGGTCGGCTGGCTGAGCACCGACTTCGCGACGGATGACGCCGTGTCTGCGGACGCCCTGTCCACCCGCCAACAACAGTTCGCCGACCACTTCCAGGCCGGGATGAGCGCCCAGGAAGATTTCCTCACCGCGGTGCGAGGCGAACTCGGCATCCCCGAGCACGGGGACCTACCGTAACCACCGGACCGGAGCAGCACGACGGGGCCGCGTCGAATCGGCTCGCCAGGACCGCGGCGGATGGGCACGATGGGGAGATGCCCGCGACCGGTCCCACATCCACACAGCAGGCCTCGGAGGCACCCGCCGAGCCTTCGCTGCTCCCCCGCATCTGGGCGCTCCTGCATCCCTACCGCGGGTGGCTGGTGCTCGTCGCGGCCGCCATCGTCGTGTCCTCACTGCTGGGCATCGTGAATCCCTTCCTCACGAAGGCGGTGTTCGACCGCGCACTGTTTCCCACCGACGGCAGCGGTGTCCATCTGACACTGCTGCTGTGGCTGGTCGTGGCCATGATCGCGGTGACGCTCACGGGTTCGCTGATCGGCGTCGGCCAGAGCTACCTCACCACCAAGGTCGGCAACCTGTCGATGGCGGATCTGCGGGAGCGTCTGTTCGCCCACCTCGAAAAGATGGAACTGGCGTTCTTCACGTCGACCAAGACCGGCTCGATCCAATCGCGTCTGGCCAACGACGTCGGTGGGGTGCGGTCGGTCCTCACGTCCACGGCGTCGAGCATCCTGTCGAACGTCGTGACCGTGACCGCGTCCCTCATCGCGATGCTGCTGCTGTCGTGGCAGCTGACGCTTCTTGCGGTCGCACTGCTCCCCGGCTTCGTCTACCTGCAGCGACGGGTCGGCGCCCGGCGACGGGTTCTGGCGCGCAAGACGCAGGAGTCGTTGTCGGACATGACCGCAATCACCGAGGAGGCGCTGAGCGTCTCGGGTGTTCTGCTGACGAAGGTGTTCAACCAGGCCGACACCGAACTCGACCGGTATCGGATCGAGAACGCGCGGCAGACCGAACTGCAGGTGCGGCAGGCCATGACGGGTCAGGGCTTCTTCGCCGTCGTCAGCTCGTTCATGGCGATCACTCCCGCACTCGTTTACCTGCTGGCGGGGTATCTCGTCAGCGGTGGTTCCGCGGCGCTCTCGGCGGGCACACTCGTCGCGTTCTCGACCCTGCAGGCCAGGTTGCTGCAACCGTTGGTCTCGCTGATGCGGGTCACCCTCGACGTCCAGACGTCGATGGCGTTGTTCCGCCGCATCTTCGAGTACCTCGACCTGCAACCCGCGATCGTGAACCGCCCGGACGCCGTCGAGTTGCCCGCGGACTCCCCCGGACGGGTGGAGTTGGACGACGTGTACTTCGCGTATCCCGCGCCGGTCCGGCTTGCCACCGCCGACCCCGACCCGGTGGCACTGCGCAGCCTGGGGCGCGGCGGTGGGGGCGGCGGCATGCGCGGCGTCACGACCGTCGCTCCTCGCTTCCCGGCCGCGGTGGCGCCCGACACCGAACCGGCGGAACGTCGCAGCCGGCGCTGGGCGGTGGCGGGCACGTCCCTGGAGATCGAGCCGGGTCAGCTCGCCGCCTTCGTCGGGCCGTCCGGCGCAGGCAAGACCACGCTCTGTTATCTCGTCCCGCGCCTGTACGAGGTGGACAGTGGCGCCGTCCGCGTGGACGGCTACGACGTGCGCGACCTGACCATGAGCTCGCTCGCCGAGGCGGTCGGAATGGTTACCCAGGACCCGTATCTGTTCCACGCCTCGATCGCCGACAACCTTCGATACGCCAAACCGGACGCGACCGATGCCGAACTGCAGGCCGCCGCGGCGGCCGCCAACATTCACGACCGCATCCTCGGATTCGACGACGGATACGACACCCTGGTGGGCGAACGTGGATTCCGCCTGTCCGGTGGCGAGAAGCAGCGATTGGCCATCGCGCGGGTGCTGCTGAAGAACCCCCGCGTCTTGATCCTCGACGAGGCGACGTCCGCACTCGACACGGT
This sequence comes from Rhodococcus sp. P3_B8, assembly GCF_056402775.1. Taxonomy (NCBI): domain Bacteria; kingdom Bacillati; phylum Actinomycetota; class Actinomycetes; order Mycobacteriales; family Nocardiaceae; genus Rhodococcus; species Rhodococcus sp. P3_B8. The sequence goes on along the minus strand of NZ_JBFUGT010000325.1, from coordinate 2 downwards.
TT
>NZ_JBFUGT010000324.1:0-7116 GCF_056402775.1 Rhodococcus sp. P3_B8 | reverse complement strand
TCTTCGACGGCACCGACGCCTGCACCACCCCGGTGCTGACCTTCGCCGAGGCACCCCAGAACCCGCACATCGCCGCCCGCGGATCCCTCGTCGAACTGGACCGGGTCACCCAGCACCGGCCCGCGCCGCGATTCTCCCGCAGCGAACCCGGGCTACCCGGCCCCCCGGCCACCGAAGCGGTCGACGCCGCCACGCTGTGGAACTGAAGTGACGACCCGATAAATCGACAAGGCGTCGACGGCAAATCGGCCTTGCTTACCGCGAAGCCGTCAGTCGGGTCCTGCGCCACCATCTAGCGCGACAACCTATTGACGGGTAGTCCGACATGCCGGAATACCCCACCTGCAACGAGAGTGCGATCTAGGGTCAGCCGGGTAGAGATCATGGAGTGACGATGTTGAACCAGAACGGGAAGGGCTCGACAAGGTTGAACACCGACGCGAGTGCACCCAGATCCTCCCGATTGGTGGTGATCTCACCGGCCCCGACGAGGTCGTCAACGGTCGATGCACCGAGCACGAGTTGAGCGAGCGCATCTTTTGTGGTGGTGATCACCAGATCAGGCTCTGGCAGTTCGAGTTCGGGCGTGTAGATGAATACTCCGTTGCGGATCTGGACCGCAAAAGGTTTGGAGCTGTCGCCATCGCTGATGGTCCAATTGACACGGAGGCGTAGATCCCAGGCTTTGGGACCGTTGAGTTTGATGCCTGCGAGGTCGAACAGCATGTCTGGGGCCATCGCTGCCAGCACATCGGCCCCGGCAAGGTTCACGGTGCCGAGATCACGGACTCCGTGACGCAATTCCAGAGCAGCCGTCAGATACTCATTGCGCCACAGACCATTCTCGGACTGGTATCCGAGCTGCTCGAACGTATCTGCTTGCAGCAGTGTCGCTTCACGGTCTCCGGGGTCGGCGAAGACCAGATGGGTCAGCAGCTCCGCGGCCCAACGATAGTCACCCTCATCGAACGCATCCTGAGCGGTTGCGAGGGCGGTGTCGCGGCCGCCCATCGCCTTCACATAACGCGGAGCCACATCCGCCGGAGGAAGCCTGTGCAGGTGCGCCGGGTGCGAGTCATACCAGCCGAGGTACCGTTGATAGACGGCTTTGGCGTTGTGGCTGAGCGAGCCGTAGTAGCCGTGGGTGTACCACTGCGCCTGCAGAGCAGGCGGAAGCTCGATCTCTTCCGCGATCTCGTCTGCGGTCATGCCGCAGTTCGCCATCCGCAGTACTTCGTCATGGATGTACTTGTAGACGTCACGCTGGTCGGCGAGGAGTTGGGTGACCTCGTCGGTGCCCCATGTGGGCCAGGTGTGCTGGGCGAACAGGAGGTCGGTGCGATCGCCGTAGAGCGCGATGGCCTCGTCGAGCGCTTTCCACCAGGCGACGGCGTCCCGAATCTGAGCGCCCCGCAACGTGTAGAGCTGATGCATTGTGTGGGTGGCATCTTCAGCCGTGCATAGAGCCCGGAACTGCGGGAAATAGATCAGGAACTCGGAGGGTGCTTCCGTACCCAAGGCGAGTTGGAACTCCATGTCCACGCCGTCGACAGTGCGTTTCTGCCCTGTGGCAGTGATGATGTCGGTCGGAGCGATTAAGGTGTTCAGACCCGCGTGGCCTGCGACGTTACCGAGCCCAGAGTTCACCTGGCCCCGTGCACCCGGCGCCACGATGTTCGCGGTTTGGTAGAGCGCCCGTCGGCTCATTGCGTTGCCGGCGTACACGTTCTCCGACGCCGCCTCCTCGAGGAACCCGGTCGGGGCGATGACCGTCACGGTGCCTGCATCGACGTGTGCCTGCGTCGTGACAGCCCGCGAGCCGCCGTAGTGGTCGAGGTGGCTATGCGTATAGATCACGGCTTTGACCTCACGGTCGCCGCGGTGCTTGCGGTACAACGCGAGGGCCGCGGCCGCGGTTTCGTTGTAGACGAGGGGGTCGATGATGAGGATGCCGGTGTCACCCTCGATGATCGTCATGTTCGACAGATCCAGGCCCCGCACCTGGTAGACGCGGTCGACGACCTCGAACAGCCCGTGTGGGCGACTGACCTGCGCATGCCGCCATAGGCTCGGATGCACCGTCTCTGGTGCATCGGCCTTCAACATCTCGTCGTGCGAATCCACCGCCAGCACGATCGCCCCGTCAGACCGCGTGATCGGCTCAGATACCGTTCCGATGAACCCTCGCACCGAATCCTCATAGTCACGTCGATTTGATAGCGGCAACGACTCTGCGGCAGCGGCATTCGCCGCGATGGTCTTCGCCGTAGCGGCTTTCGGTGCAAGATCCTGATCCACGATGAACTCCCAGATAGTGCCGCCAGTAACCGTTCATTTTGGGTCCGTCCGATCGGGCACCCGTGACCCCACCCTCGGGTGGGTCTGCGACATCGTCAGGCACCCTCCTCCMGGTAGGTCGACCACCGAGGGCCGAGCCATGTGTCAACACTAGAAGAGGATGACGTTCGACGTGAGGCAAAGCTGTGGTTCCGGTGCATCGCAAAAGTCAACATGTGCGCCCGCGATCGTTGATGGCCGGGTGCGCATCTGGGATGTCACTTGAATATGAACCGAACAAAACACCACACATAATCTCAGCGTGGCGACGTCGAGATCTACATCCGGTGCGGAGATCGTGGCCCGCACGACCGCCTGCTATGCAGCCCCACCGTAGCGACACACTCGCTGGCGCTGATTTGAGCGATTCTGCCAAAGCTGCATAGACGCCCGCATCCCCGTGCGGGTGGCTACACGTGAGCGAGGCCGTCCGTGTGTCGTTGCAGCGCCCGTTGGATGTCGGCGGCGGAGGCGATGTTTCCGAGTAGTGAGAAGGTGGCGAGCGTCGCTTCATGCGCTTCGTCGGTTGCTGCCGCGCAGGCATCCGATACCAGGATGACGTTGTAGCCCAAGTTCACTGCGTCTCGTGCGGTGCCCTCGACGGTCACATTGGTCGCGACGCCGGTGAAGAGAACGGTGTCGATCTGGCGGCGGCGCAGGATGGCGTCGAGTGCCGTGTTCGGGAACGCCGAGGTACCCGGGTGGCTGACCACCGGTTCATCGTCTCCGGGGGTAAGTTCGGGGATGATCTGCGCTCCGGGGCTGCCGTCGATGAGGGCACCGAGATCCTTGATGGCGTGGTTGAGTCCGGTGTTGAGGATCAGTTCGGGGTAACCGGGTTGGAAGGCGGCGCGGGCCCAGGCCACGAGCGCCCCGGCCGTGCGGAAGGTTTCGACCAGTCCGCGTGTGGTGTCGATGACGCCGTGGCGTCGAACGGATTCGGCGAAGAACGGGGCGAACGCACCGTGTGCGGTGACGATGTCGTGTTGCCAGTGCACGTTGGCCACGGCGGTGCGGGTGGGATCGAGTGAGATCGGTTCGGTGGTCGTCATGGGAGGTGTCCTACTTCTCGCTGGGCGTGATGACGAAATTGCTGAAGCCGCCGTGGCGGTTCTCGATGCCGCTGATGGCGTCGTTGACCTTGGCCAGGGGGAAGGTGACGTTCTCGAAGATGGACAGATCGACCATGCCGTTGGCCGCCATGGCCGCCATGTCCTGCCCTTCGCCGGCGGTGAACCAGCACGAACCCATCAGTTGGAGTTGCTGGTCCATCAGGTGGTGAACGTCGATGGGTACTTCGCCTGCGGTGGCGCCGATGTTCACGGCTCGTCCGCCGCGTCGCAGGGATTTGACGCCCTGTTGGAACGGCTCGTGGGGGGCACCGGGGCCGAGGGCGTCGATGTAGACGTCGACACCGCCGTCGATGGTGCGCCGCACCCAGTTGTCGATGGCGCCGTCCCGGGTGGAGAACGTTCGAATGCGGTTGGGGGCCAATGCTTCGACACGGCCGAGGAGGTCGCGGTCCCGGCCGGTGCCGAGGATGGTGGTGGCGCCCATGGCGAGGGCGTAGAGGGCGACGCCGAGTCCGAGTGTGCCGCTGATGCCGTTGATCAGCACGGTGGTGTCGGTGCCGACCTTCGCCTTGCGGAGGGCGGAGTACGCGGTCCCCAGGTAGCCGAATCGTGCGGCGGTCTCGAACCCGATGCTGTCGGGGATTGCGACGAGGGAGTACTGCGGGGCGAGGGTGTATTCGGCCAGGCCACCGTAGGGGTACCGGTCGAGCAGTCGGGGTGCGGTGGCGGTGAAGCCGAAGTAGCCGGAGAAGGCGTAGCTGGTGCAGTTGACGTGTTCACCGCGCCGGCAGGCGAGACAGTCGCCGCAGTAGCGGCCGGGGTTGACGTACACGCGGTCGCCCGGCTTGAAGCTGTGGACGTCGGCACCGACGGCGTCGACCACACCGGCCGGGTCGAGCCCGAAGATCGCCGGCAGCGCGGGCAGCGGATTCTGCGGGAACCAGGTGGTCCAGTTGGCGAGAATGTTGGCCAGGTTCGGCACGATGTTGCAGGCCTGCACGGACACTCGCACGTCGGTGGGTCCTGGCTGCGGCAGTGGCACCTGTTCGAGGACCATGGGTTCGCCGACCTGGTGCATGCGGGCAGCCAGCATTGTTTCAGTCATGGGGTTTCTCTCCTGAAGATGATCGGTGCGACGGGTGTGGGCCGGCACCCCTCCATGTAAGACTTTCTGATGTGACTCGGGCCACAAGTTTCCCGTCCAGTGGGCAACATGTCATCGGGTCAGGCCGCTACGCTGCATCAGAGACCCTGATAGGAAGGGGTGGACATGGCGGGCCGGAACACCTCCCCCGGGCGATCGGTGACCAGTAAGGCGCTGACGATCCTCGAGGCATTCACCGGGGAGCGCGTCGAGTTGTCGATGTCGGAGATCGCGCGGGCGACGGGCTTGCCGTCGAGCACGGTGCATCGCTTGATCCAGGACCTGGTGGACTGGGGCGGCCTCGAGCGCACGCCCGAGGGCAAGTACTGCGTGGGAGTTCGGCTGTGGGAGATCGCCGCGCGTTCGACCAGAACCTATGGGCTGCGCGAGGCGGCCATGCCGTTTCTTCAGAGCCTGTGGGAGGTGACCCGGGCACACATCCTCCTCGCCGTGCTCGATGGCGGAGAAGCGTTGCTCGTGGAGAAGATCACGGGCACCACGGACGTACCGCCGGTCGGGCGCGCCGGGGGCCGGTTGCCGCTGCATGCCAGCGCGGTGGGCAAGGTACTGCTGGCCCACTCCTCACCCGACTTTCAAGAGCGGGTGCTCAGCGGCCCGCTGATCGGATACACCCCGGCCACCATCGTGACGGCCGAGACGCTTCGCCTGGAACTGGCGCGCGTGCGGCGGGACGGGGTGGCGACATCGGAGGACGAACTCACGCCCGGGTCCACCTCCTGCGCCGCACTGGCGACCGGACCGGCCGAGATGGGCATGGCCGCGATCTCCATCCTCGGGACGACCGGGGCACGTGATCTGCGGGAGATGAAGATCCTGGTTCAGACGGCTGGCCGCGGGCTGACGCATGCGCTGGCCGGCCCCGGCCCCCGGCAACCGATCAGCCCGCGGCTACCCCGGGCGGTCCCGCGCACGCGGTGACACCCCGCCCGCCACAGTCCGGCGTCAGTCGGCCGGATGGTGTCCGTCGGTCAGGTTCTGCACGCAGGTGGTCATGGTCTCCCGAAGTCGCGAGATCTGAGACCGGCTGAGGCCGGCCAGCATTCGCTCCTCGATGTGATCGGCTGCCTCTTCGCATCGGGCGAGCACGTCGAGCCCGGTCTCGGTCAGGTAGTTGCGCAGCACGCGTTGCTTGTCGGGATCGGGATGGCGCTCCACATAGCCGCTGCGCACGAACGCCGCGACCATGACCTGCATCGATTGCGCGGTGACGAAGGACCGCCGGGCCAGTTGCGCCGAGGACAGTCCGGGATTGCGCTGCAGGATGCTCAGCGCCGCATACTGCGGCGTGGTCAACCCTTGCGCCTGCATGGCGGCGTCGAGGTCTCGGCGGACCGCCGACTCGAGCCGTTTGACCAGATACGTCACCCTGGCCGGCGATCCGCCGACGTCCTGGGTCGTCCCGTCGCCGAGCACCTCGATAGTCATGGTTGACAGGTTATCAGAGTCACTGATAACTTCCATATCAGAACTTCTTATATGCCACGTGGCCCGTTGCCACCGCATTCACCCTGTGTCACGGCCACCGCGCCGGACGATCGAACGGAGACTTCCATGTCCGACAACATCAACGAACCCTGGGGTAACACCGTCCTCGTCGAGTTCGACGAGCACCGCATCGCCTGGGTCCGGTTCAACCGCCCGGACAAGCGCAATGCGATGAACCCGACGCTCAACCGCGAAATGTTCGCCACCCTCGATCATTTGGAGGACGACGACCGCTGCGCCGTGGTGGTGCTGACCGGCTCCGACGACGCCTTCTCGGCCGGCATGGACCTCAAGGAGTACTTCCGGGAAACCGACGGCAAGCCACGCTCGGTGCAGCACCGGGTTCGCGGCGAGGGCACGAACTGGCAGTACCGCAAGCTCCTCAACTACGCCAAGCCCACCATCGCGATGGTCAACGGCTGGTGCTTCGGCGGGGCGTTCGTTCCGCTCGTCTCCTGCGATCTGGCGATCGCGTCCGAGGACGCGACTTTCGGTCTGTCCGAGGTGAACTGGGGTGTCACCCCCGGCAACCTGGTCACTCGTGCGCTGGCGGAGACCATCCCCACCCGCGATGCCATGTTCTACATCATGACCGGGCAGCACTTCGACGGGAAACGCGCGTCGGAAATGCGTTTGGTCAACGAAGCGGTCCCGGCCGATCAGCTCCGCGCCCGCACCATCGAGCTCGCCCTGCAGCTGACCAGCCTGAGCCAGTGGGTGGTCCGCGGGGCGAAGATGGGCTTCCGGCACTCGCGGCTGATGTCGTGGGAGGCCGCCGAGGATTACCTCTACGCCAAGCACGACCAGGCGATCCTGTTCGACACCGATGCTCGTGAGCAGGGCATGACCCAGTTCCTCGACGACAAGACGTACCGCCCGGGCCTGGGAACGTACGCCACCACCGCAGAGTAGGAGAACATCGATGACCTCCACCACCGAATCCGCCGTGGTGACCGTTCCGCTGCGCATCGGCGGAGATTCGGTCGAAGCTGCCGGCGGGCGCTACATCGTCAAAACCCGCCGCCTGACCGGTGAACCGATCGCGCGGGTCGCGGC
>NZ_JBFUGT010000323.1:0-7158 GCF_056402775.1 Rhodococcus sp. P3_B8 | reverse complement strand
GGGAAACGGTGGGGAAACGCACCGTCCGGCTCGTATCGTCGATCGCCACTCCGGGCAGGGCGATGCGGTCGCAAGCCTCACGCACGGCATCCTGGTGGGGAACGCTGATGACGATGACCCCCTCGGTGGGCACGTTCGCGAGACCCTCGACGATGGCGGCCATGCCGCCTGGGATGCCCGCGACGGGGTGCACCATGAGCTGGTAGCCCTCGGCCGAGGCGGCCGTGAACGCGGCGCAACCAGATCATCCGCGGTGAACCGATCCGACTCCCCCCACCCGGTCGCCGGTTCTCGACCAGGAATCGAAATGCGCACCGACATAGGCGCCTTCGCCCATATGGGGGCCAACTCGCGGCAACCAGAACTACCGCCCCCACACCGAGACCACCGAGCCGAGTCCACGGATTGAGCCCTCCGGTACCGCCACGCCACCGCGGCAGGATCAGGCGGCCGTTGAGCCGTTGCGTTCGAGCCTCTCGGCGATCCACACCTTGATCAGCGACTGCCGGGTAACCCCGAGACGAGTCGCCTCACGATCCAACTCTGAGATCATCCACACCGGGAAGTCGACATTGACACGCCGCTGCTCCTCGCTCGGGCGCCGGGCACTGGCCGTAACGAGCGCGAACGTCACGTCCTCGCCGGCATCAAAACGCTCGTCGAACTCGCTCGACGACCGCACCGGTCGCCGCTGTCTCCGACGGCCGGCGGACCAGGACCCGGGCACCGACGCGCAACGCATCACCGAGTTCCTTTGTCTTCTCGTCCATCTCAGCCATACGTTCCCACCCTTCTCCTCCGCTGCCACCCAGCCACTAGTGGCCGCCTCCGGTCCGTCCCCGGTAGGTGACGACCGTCCCCAGATCGTGCGTCGTCGACTCCGGCGGCACCGCGGACGGACTCCGCCCACGCACCTCCGCCCGATCCTTGCCCACCTCCCCGACAACAAGGGCGACCGGAACTGCGACCACCATCGACATCAGAGCAATACCCGCATCGACGACCAACCCGAGGACCCCGACACCACTGGCAAGGTGTTCTCGGAACATCATTGCGACCGCCTTCCCGCGGGTGGGCACCGGAGATTCCGGGGCTCTTTACCCGAACATTACTGAGGGAGCCGTTCCTGTACAAAACATCATCCGCTGCCCAAACCTTGGGTGCCCGACCCGCGAGTGTCGCGACACCCAGAAGGCACCATCACCGGGCACACCACTCTGACGTGCACGCTTACCGGGTGGCCTGGGCACGCCCCCAGCCCGTGCAGTCCACGGGCCCCGGGGGCTCGGCGATGAAATGCGGTGGGGCGGGCCGGGCCCGAACCCTACCAATCGGTAATGAGTCCACGGCTCTCACTGACTGAGCTACCGCCCCATCACCGCACTACCCACTCACGCGGGGCGTTGCGATGGCATTCCCGCACTGCTGACGTCCCGCTCATGCCGGGACGGTTTTCATATCCGGCTGAAGAGCTGCCGCACGCCGCCGTTGTCATCGACCGCATACAGCGCCATCTCCAACAGGTCGAGAATCCGTTGCGGTGCCCGCACCGCGGCATCCGCCGCACGAGCTGCCCGATGGCGGTATCGACGTCCAGATCCGGCGCGGCGGACGCAGCCTTGACCTCGGCGTAGAGTCGGCGCCCGTCCTTCTCAGCGACGATGTCGACGACATCGGTATCGTTACGCACCGTCCATCCCCGAGACGACAACCCACCCCGCGAAGTCCCGGGCCACGCGGACCTCCGCACCTCTCATACCGCCACGGTAAGCCAGAAAACGTCGGTTCAGACCGTATAGTCCGCGCGAGACGGACCCCACGGTGCGCAATACGGCAGCCGCCGGACACGTCACGGTTGGAAACCGCCCCGAGTCGCTGTCGGATTATCCGAGGCGAGTCGCCGGTTCTGGCCGTTCGGATTGTCGAATGGCAAGAACAACCAGGCCGTGCTCGCCGTCAAGGACCAGCAGATTTGTCAGCGCTGTAGGTGCACCGTGGCAGGGCTGGCTGCGCAGTCATTCCCGAGGACACCGTCAACGAGTCCAGCCTTCTCTACGTGTTCGTCGGCATTGAGCGACTTCAGCGAGCGGGCGCTCGGCGACCTGCGCGGCTGTGGGATCCCTCGAAGTTGAGGCCGACCATCGCCCCACCCAGACACCGCAAGACCTTGGCGACCACATCCGAGTCATCGAAGAAAGTCGTGGCCTGCACGATCGCCTGGGCCCGCTGCGCCGGTCGCCGGACTTGAAGATGCGCGAGCCGACGAACACGCCCCCGGCACCGAGCAGCGGTGGATGCCGGTTGTCGGGGTGCCCCCAGGAAGCGTCGACGACCGCTGGAGATTCCGCAATCCGCCATCTGTCGGCACAAATCGTTGTATACATTCATCCCTTGTCTATATTCGTCACTATTGCTACTGTATTGGCCTACATCAAACATTGTGATCGGGCTCTCATTGCGCGCTGAGTGTTACGGCCGGCACCCCGGGTGCGACACCGCCGCGATGGGCACAGAGAGAAATTGGGATGGCTTGTGGACGACTCATTGGTCTTCGGTAGCGCTACCGAGTTGGCGGCCGCCCTGCGGCGCCGCGACGTGTCCGCCCGCGAAGTGCTCGCGACGCACGTCGAACGGATCGACCGGCACAACTGCGCCGTCAACGCGGTCGTGACGCTCGACGTCGAGGGCGCCGAGAAGGCCGCGGCCGAGGCCGACCGGCGGTGCGCGGCGGGTGAACCACTCGGCCGGCTGCACGGGCTCCCGATCTCGTTCAAGGACACCCATTCCACCGGGGGCATGCGCACAACCTTCGGTTCCCCGTTGCACGCCAACTGGATTCCACAGCAGGACGACGAAATTGTGCGACGCATCCGGGGCGCCGGTGCCATTCGGTTGGGCAAGACCAACGTGCCGGAGTTCGGGGCCGGATCGCATTCGTTCAACACGGTTTTCGGCACGACCCGCAATCCATATGCTCTCGATCGGTCTGCCGGGGGCAGCAGCGGCGGCGCCGCCGCGGCGTTGGCCAGCGGAATGCAACCGATCGCCGACGGCAGCGACATGGGTGGCTCACTGCGGAATCCGGCGTCCTTCTGCAACGTCGTGGGCCTGCGGCCGACGCAGGGACGGGTGCCGGACCCCGCGGCGGCCTGGGCGTACCCCAACCTGGTGACTGGCGGTCCCATGGGCCGCACGGTCGAAGACGTCGCACTGCTGCTGTCCGTGATTGCCGGTCCGCATCGGGATGACCCGATGTCACTACACGAGGATCCGGCTGCGCTGGCGACCGTGACTCCGGCCGACCTCAAGAAGCTTCGGGTGGCGTGGGCGCCCACCCTCGGCGATCGCGTCCCGGTGGACGCGGAGGTGCTGGCGCCGCTGGAAACCGCTGCCAAGGTGTTCGCTGAGCTCGGCGCGCGCGTCGAGCCGGCCTGTCCCGATCTCGACGGCGCCGATGCCACCTTCCGCACCCTGCGCGCCGTCGAGTTCGACACCATGTGGGGCGAGCAGCTAGACGCGACGCCTGAGGCGTTCAAGGCCGACCTGGCGCGGAACATCCGCGAGGGCCGCGCCAGGGCCGCGCGCGATATCGGCAGGGCGCTTGCTGAGCTGACCCGGCTGCAGCGCGCCGCGAATGCCTTCTTCGACACTTACGACGTGCTGATCGCCCCGGTCAGCCAGGTTGCACCCTTCGACGCAGCCCAGCTCTGGCCGACCGAGATCGCTGGCGTAGACCAGCACAACTACCTCGACTGGATGGCCTCCTGCTACCTGATCACCACCCTTGGTGTGCCAGCCATTTCGGTGCCGGCCGGGTTCACCCCCGGCGGGTTGCCCGTCGGGTTGCAGATTGTCACCCGCGCTCGGGGCGAGCAGGCGCTGCTCGCCGTCGCCGCGGCATTCGAAGCCGCCACCGGACACGGTAAACTTCGCCCCGCCCTCACCCCGGAGAACCGCTCATGACGTCGCTTGTTCTGGAAAGCCCGCGGCGCCTCGCCATCGCCGCAGTCCCGATCCTCGGGTTCCTGTCCACCCCTTTCTTGCCCTTCGTAAACGGCCCGTACCTGTGGTTCGGCGTTCCGTCGGTGCTCGTCTGGACCGCGATCTGGGTGATTGGCACCGTCGTCGCCCTGCGCATCGTCGAGGCGTCGTATCTGCGCGACGGCGGCGGCGCCATCGACGCAGCGGAAGAATCTGATGACCCGCTGCACGCCGCGGCAGACACCACCCCGGGAGACCTCCAGTGAACACTTTGACCATCTACATCGTTGTCGGCCTGGTGGCCATCGGCGCGATCGGCATCGCGGGCAACCGGGCCAGGAAACTCGAGGAGTGGACCGTGAGCGGCCGCAACTTCAGCCGGTGGCGGTCATGGTTCCTGCAGGCGGGCGAGTCGCTGACGACATTCAGTTTTCTTGGACTGTCCGGGATCGCGTTCGCCGGCGGCGTCAGCGCCACCTTCGCGTTGGCTTACCTGTCGATCTCGGCAATCGGCATGTACTTCGTCTCACCGCGGATGCGGCAGCTGGGCAAGAGGCACGGCTATCTGACGGTGGCAGACTTCTTCACCGACCGGTTCAACAGCGTGCCGCTTGGCAAGGTTGTCGCGCTGGTCGGCGCGGTCTTCTTGCTGCCCTACCTCCAACTGCAGATCACCGGTCTCGGCCTGATCGTGGAGCTGGCCACCGGTAGTGCGTCGAGTCGCGGACTGTCCATGGTCATCGCGAGCATGCTGGTCCTCATGTTCGTCGTCTGGGCCGGCATCCGGGGGATCGCGCGGGTCGCGATCGTCAAAGACGTGCTCATGGTGATCGCACTGCTCGTCGTGGTGGGTGGCGTCGTGGTGGGCATCGCCGGTATCCCCGAGGTCTTCTCGCGGGTGCAGAGTGACCGGCCGGAGTTGTTGACCCTGTCCGCGCCCGGGTATGACGCCACGTTCTTCGTCACGGCGGTGGTGGTCACCTCGATCGGAGCCGGGCTCAACGTCTTTCCACAGGTGTGGCCTCCAATGCTGGCGGCTCGCAGCGGCGCGGTCCTGCGCCACAACTACACCTGGCTCGCGTTCTACCAACTGCTGCTGTTCGCCCCGATCGTCGTCGGCCTGGGCGCCATCCTGGTCCTGTCGACCGACACCCCTGGCAACCACGTCCTGCTCGAGACCGCAACGCTCACGCTGCCCGACTGGCTGGTCGCGGTCGTCGCCATCGGCGGCGCCTCGGCGGCGATGGTTCCGGCGAGTGCGATCGTCATGGGGATCTCAACCCTGGTGTCGCGCAATCTGATCACCGGTGGATCTGAGAAGACCCGTATGCGGGTGAACACCGCCGTCGTCGCGGCCGCCATTATCCTGGCGCTGGGTTTCGGCCTGGGTGGTGCCAGCATCGCCAGCCTGCTGCTGCTCACCTATGGCGGACTGACACAGCTCGCCCCCGCCGTCCTGGTGGCGCTGCGGGGACGGGTCACGGTGGGGGCGATCCCGGTGCTGGCCGGCATTGTCGTGGGGGTGCTGGTCGTCAGCTGTATCACGTTCTTCGAGATTCCGACTGGCAGTTGGGATGCCGGCTTCGTCGCACTCGGACCGAACATCGTGGTGCTGATCGTCGCCGAGGCGATTCGGCGTCGCCTGCCGCGGCCGGCGATCAAACACGAAGTGCCCGCCTTCCGATCATGAACCACGCCACCATTGCCGCCATCGGCCGGAACGCGCCTACCAACGGCAGAGCGAACTGGCGCGGGGTGAATACTGAGCCGGTGCCGGAAACACTCGATCCCCTCGCTCTTCGGATCACCGAGGCCCTTCAGGTCAACGGCCGGGCATCGTGGCGGCGGATCGCGCAAGTGCTCGACGAACCGGTCCGGACCGTCGCCCGCCGCGGTGCCGCTCTCCTCGAGGACGGCACCGTGCAAGTCGTCGGACTTACCGCACTCGCCCCGACGCACCTGCTGAGGGTGCAGTGCCGACCGGACAAGGTGCAGTCGGTGGCCCGCACTCTGGCGTCGTGGCCGCAATCGGTGTTCGTCTACGTAATGGCCGAATCCGCCGAAGTCATCGCCGAGGTGACGGCGGACTTCGACGCGCTGCCCGCCCTGCTGGGCACCGAACTGGACGGGGCCCTCACCCACCGGTTGACCCCGGCGCTACAGCACTTCCGGACGGTGGCCGAATGGCGCGCCGGAGTGCTTACCCCCGCGCAAGTCGCCGACCTCGAATTGCCCTACGTCCCACAGGAGCAGACCCGCATCGGCTTGCAGGTCGACGACGTGGACCGCGCCATCATCGACGCCCTCGTCGCCGACGGACGCACACCGTTCGAATCGATCGCCTCGCTCGCCGGGTTCTCCGAGGCCACCGCGCGGCGGCGCATCGATCAACTGATCCAGCGCGGCGTGGTCCGAATCCGCGCTGTCGTGGAACCAACGCTGCTCGGCCTGCCCGTCGAGGCGCTGCTGTGGATCCGGTGCGCTCCCCAGCACGCCGAACATATCGGAACCACGCTCGCCCGTTCACCTCGCGTACGCTACGCGGCCATGGTAATGGGCGATTATCCGCTCGTCGTCGATGTCACCGCTCACGACATCGCCGAGCTGCGCGAGTTCCTCGTCAACGGCCCCTGGGAATCTCGCGTCGAATCGGTACACGCGACCCTGCTAGTGCAGACGTTCAAGCGTGGCGGCGCGGTGACCGCAACGTCAAAATGAGAGGCCCTTGGATGCTTTGTCATCTCTTGACCCCACCGGCCTCGCCGCGACCGGATGGCGCCGCGGCGTCGCGGCTGAGGCACCATAGGAACCGGTGCACTTGACCCCGATCCGGGCGAGGTCGCCGTGGGTACGCATCCAGCGCAGCATGGCCCGATAACCGGCGCGGGTGGTGGAGAAGAATTCGGTCGCAACCACCTTGTCGGCGGCATTGGCTCTGTCAACTCGATCTGGCCCCACCTTGTCGGGGCCACTTCAGACTGCCAGAGCCAGCGCTCCGTCCTGACTGGAGGGTCCCTTACCCAGCGCTGCCCGCACGGAGGCCGAAAACGGGCAAACCAGCAGGTCCGACTGCGGGATCGGCCGCCACCGGTATCGCCGGTGAGGCGTTACAGCGGTGCTGGGCGCATCGTTTCAGCCGGACGCAGGCGCGGGGTGGTCGACGCCGTGGTCGACGCC
>NZ_JBFUGT010000322.1:0-7176 GCF_056402775.1 Rhodococcus sp. P3_B8 | reverse complement strand
GCGCCGGACTTGGCGGCGGCGTCCAAAATTTTGTCGAACACCAGGTAGGACTCGGCGGAGGTCTGCCCGCCGAGGGCGAATGCTTCGTCGGCCAGGCGCACGAACGGGGCGTCGGCGTCGGGTTCGGCGTAGACGGCGACGCTGGCCAGGCCGGCATCGGCTGCGGCCCGGATCACCCGCACTGCAATCTCACCGCGGTTCGCGACGAGCACCTTCGTGATGTGCGCGCTGGCATGACTGGGCACTGAGCCTCCTGTGGTTCGCATGGTCTGTCTCCGCGGTGGCTCCCGTGGGTGTCACCAGCGGTCGTTTACGGCATCACTTCGGAGTCTAGGCACCGAACCGATTCGTGTTGTCACCGGACCGAAATTTCCGGTCAGGGCTGTCCGACGCTTCGCAGCCCTACCGATGGGTAGCTGGTTGAAACCTGTTCCAGTTGCCGGCGGAGGCTCCCGACCCACGTGTGGACGCTCGCGGCAGCGATGTCGTTGCCCGGATATCGGACCGCCAGATTGACGCCTCGGGGGGTGCGATTGATCCACGCGTACACGTCGTGGGTGTACTGCCTGCTCCGCAGGGCCCGGGCGTTGCGCTCGTGCCAGCGGCCCGCTTCGGGCACGAACCGGACGTCCATGTAGGAGACGACGAAGCGCGGCCGGATGGGGATGTCGAGTTCCTTCTCGATCCGGTCGAACGGGACCACCGAGATCGGCTTCGTCCGGGCCACGCTCTCGGCGGCCTCGCGGGCGACGGCGGCGAAGTCGTCCGACGTCACCTCGAAGTCGATCGGGCTCAGACCCACGAACCATCCCAGCGCGGACGCCCACTGCGGGGAATGCCGGGTGTGGACCGGAGTGACCGTCCGAAAGCGTTGATGCCCCGCCACTTCCGACCCGGCCATCCCCAGGCACGCGAGCAGGCCGGGGAAGAACCCCACCTCTGCTTCGCGGCACGCCGAGTTGAACGCCGCAGCCTGGTCGGCATCGAGAATCCAGGCAGACAGGTTCTGCTGGGCGTACGAGGTGCGCGGGCCGACCTCGAGCGGGAACTCGGGGAGGCCCGGTCCCTCGAGGGCCGACCGCCACACGTCGAGCGCCTCCCGTTTGACCTCGGCGTCGGTGGAGCTCTCACGCTCCTCACGGCCGAAGTCGATGTAGCTGCCGACGGGGAACAGGTTGGCCGTGCGGCCGGACAGTGCCTCCTCGTACAGGGCGGTCAACTCGTGGGCGACGAGCACGATGGAGAACCCGTCGATGATCGAGTGGTCTGCCGCGAAGAACACCGTGAATCGGTCGCGTTGGACGGTTTCGAGCGTCGCGAAGACGTACGACGGCCAACTGTGYGGCGAGGCGTACTCGTCGAACAGTTGCTGCAGGTGCGCGAAGTTGTCGCCGCCGGCGGCGTCGTACCCGTGGCTGACGACCCCGACGTGCAGCCCGCCCTGCGGCACGGTGCGCCGACGTACGCGCTCGGTCTCCGCGTCGAACGCCGTGTGGGAGCGCAGCACCTCGTGACGATCGGTCCACTTCTCCAGCGCCGACCGGAAAGCGGTGACGTTCAGTGTGCCGTGGATCTCGAATGCGGTGCCCAGCCAGGATTCGCGACCACCGGAGTCGGAGCACCGGCGCAGGTGCGCCTCGTGGATGTACGAGGCCGGGCGGGGGTCGTCCACCCATTCCGAGCGGGCGCACGGTAACCATTCGGTGAGCGCGCCCACCGGAACGGGGTAGTCGGCAAGTTCGGTGAATTCCATCAGTGTGTGTTCAGATCCTGCCTAGCCGCGAAGATGCCGCTTGATTCGCGCGAGCATCGCGGACATGCCGCGCAGTCGCAGGGGACTGACGGCGTCGGCGAGCCCGAGCGCGGAATAGAAATCGTCCGGAACGCCGAGGATGGTGGCGGCACTGTGCCCGTCGAGGCCCTGGTGCAGGATCGACGCGAAACCCCGCGTCGTCGGCGCTTCCGCGGGCGCGCTGAAATGCAGCCGCACGTGTTCCGGATCGGAGTCGTCGACCGACAGGAACAGCGGAGACTGGCACTCGGGCACCGGTTCCATCGCGTCCTGCTCGAGTTCGGCAGGCAGAGGCGCCAGTTCGCGGCTGAACTCGAGCAGCAACTGCAGCTTGTCCGAGCCGTCGACGGCAGCGAAGTCGTCGACGATCTCGGCAAGCGAATCGGGTAGTTCGGTCATGACGATGCGCCGGGCACGTCTCCCGGCTCTTCACCCCTGACGATCGGAACGCGAACCATGTTGCCCCACTCCGTCCACGAACCGTCGTAGTTGCGGACGCTGGGGTAACCGAGCAGGTGGGTGAGGACGAACCAGGTGTGGCTGGAGCGCTCACCGATGCGGCAGTACGCCACGATGTCGTCGTCGGCGGACACACCGCCGTAGATCTCGTTCAGTTCACCGCGCGAGCGGAAACGGCTGTCGGGGGCTGCGGCCTTGGCCCACGGAATGCTCAGCGCGCTCGGGATGTGGCCGCCGCGCAGCGCGCCCTCTTCGGGGTAGTCGGGCATGTGGGTGCGTTCGCCGGTGTACTCCTGGGGCGACCGCACGTCGATCAGCGGACCCTTGCCGAGGTGATCAAGGACGTCGTCCTTGAACGCGCGGATCGGGGCGTCGTTGCGCTCGACCACCGGGTAGTCGGTGGGGGAGGTCTCGGGGACGTCGAACGCGGTGTCCCGGTTCTCGGCGATCCACGCGTCGCGGCCGCCGTCGAGGAGGCGGACGTCCTCGTGTCCGAACAGCGTGAACACCCAGAGGGCGTACGCCGCCCACCAGTTGCTCTTGTCGCCGTAGATCACGACGGTGTCGTCGCGGCTGATGCCCTTGCGGCTCATCAGGTCGGCGAACTGCTCGCCGTCGATGTAGTCACGGGTCACCGGATCGTTGAGGTCGAGGTGCCAGTCGACCTTGACGGCGCCGGGAATGTGGCCGACGTCGTAGTGGAGCACGTCTTCGTCCGACTCCACCACCTTGAGGCCGGGTGTGCCCAGATTCGCGGACAGCCACTCCGTCGACACGAGCCGACCGGGATTGGCGTACTCGGCGAAGGACTGGGTGGGATCTGGCGCTACGGGCACGGGTGGGCTCCTGGGGCAGATGCGACGGGGACGGCGTCAATTCTAGGCGGACGCCGGAAGTTCTTCCGACCGGCGTTCACACTTACCTTCCGTGGACGGTGAGGGAGGCCGCAGCGGGCGCGTAGATTCGCACCCGAACGGAGGCCTCATGCCCGACATCTCGACGCGCGCCGACCTGGAACTGCTGCTCCGGCACTTCTACGGCAGGGCATTCGCCGACCCGGTCCTAGAACCGGCCTTCGAGACGCTCGCGGTGATCGGCATCGACGACCACCTGCCCGTCATGTGCGACTTCTGGGAGACGATCCTGCTGCGCACCGGCGTCTACCGCGGCAGCGCGTTCGCCGTGCACCGGGCGCTGCACGGCCGGCACGGATTCACCGACCGGCATTTCGACCGCTGGGTCGAACTGTGGGCGTCCAGCGTCGACGAGTTGTTCGCAGGCGACGTCGCGGGGCGGGCCAAGGGCGAGGCAGCCAAGATCGCCGACGCGATGCGGCGACGACTGTTCGAGCCTCCGGCGGTCAGACGACGGGAGTGCCTTCCAGGTTCAGCTGACTGGTGAGCTCCGCGATGGGAGTGACGCCGTTCTCGCAGATGTCGTGCATGATCTCCCGCAACCGCACCAGGAATTCCGTGACCGCCCGGCGTGCCGTCGACGTCTCCGGGAACCGCGACCGCAGCGCGAGACCCCGCTGCGTGCGGGAGATCCAGAACTGCGCGTCGTCCGCGACCGTCACGTTGCTGATGTGGTGGGCGTTCAGCTCGTCGTGATCGTCGGTGCCGGGCAGTCTGCGGTAGTCGATGTACGAGACCATGAACACATCGGTGCGGGTGCGGCGGTATCCGTCACCGAGCGCCTCCCGCACCTGGGCCATCGTCACACCCTTGAGCGTCAGGGCTGTGCGGAACGAGGCGTGGGTGTGCGCCAAGGAGGACTGGAAGTCGCAGTCCGGGGTCAGTTCGACCGTCAGCGGCGCGCTCGTCGTGAGCCACCCGATCGCATTGGCCCACTGCGGGTCCTGGCGAATGTGCAGCGGAAACTGCAACGGCATCCGGGAGATGCCGTTGATCGAGTGCACTGCCATGCCCATCGCGGTGAGCGTCCCGGTGAACAGGCTTCCCCCCGAGTCCAGGCAGATTTCCTCGAACCGCTCGGTGTCGGCGGCGTCGAGGAGGGGGCGGACATCCGCCCCCTGTGGTGCGGGCCTGCCCGCCTCGACACCCAGATCGAGCGGGAAACTGGGCGCGGTGCCGCCGCAGCGTTCGTAGAAGCGTGCCCATTCGCGCACCCGGGGGTCGCCGATTTCGGTGACGGGCGTCTCGGCCTCGAGTTCGCAGTACCGCAGGAAGCTCCCGGGATCGCCGAGTTCCTTCGTCAGGTCCGCTTCCGTGAGTTCGGCCGAGCCGCCGAGCCCGGTGAGTCGCTGGTAGATCTGCCGGAGTTCGCCCAGGGCGATGACGAGCGAGTATCCGTCGACGAGAGTGTGATCGAACGCACTGACCACGGTGTAGTGCGAGTCGCGTTCGATGGTGGCGAACAGGTACGCGGGGAACGTCAGCGGGTCGCACGCCTCGGTGAACCGGTACCGCAGATGGTCCCGGAGCTCGTGAGGTGACGTCGTCACCGAGGACTCGGACGCGACGACGGTGATGTCCTCGGGGTCGAGATCCACGCGCGCCATCGCGTCCGGGCTCACGTCGAAGCCGGTCTGCAGCGTGTCGTGCCGGCGGATGAAGTGCGCCAGTGCCTGCGCGAGAGCATCCCGGTCGAGTCGCCCGGGAAGGTCGAAAGCTGCTGCCATCCAGACGCTCCGGCCGACGCCGTGGGTGCGTGCGGTGTCGAGGTGGAATTGCTGGTTGTACGACGGCGGCACCGCGGACGGGGAGACCTTGCCCGGCGCGACGGACCATTCCGTCACCAGGCCGGGTTCGAGCATGTACCGGTCGATCGACGTGACGTGCACTACTCCACCCCTGCGGCAGTCGCGGAGTCCGCCGCAGGCGCGAACGATGTCACCGTGTAATCGCCCTCGCGGGCAACGGTTTTCATGATGGCCGACAACCGCTCCGCATATGCGGTCACGGACCGGTGCGCCTCGTCGGTATCGGGGTGCGAGACGGCCATCCACGTGCCCTCGAGCATGCGGTTCACCCAGATCGACGCGATCTGCGTGGCCTTGCCCCCGACGATGCCGGTCGCCCGGGTCGACGTGAAACTCTCGGTCTGCGGCAACCGCCTGCCGTCGATGTACGACACGATCGGCGGCGGTGCGAGTGTGGTGGCGTGTTGCGACATCGCCTCGGGGCCGGCCTGAGCGAGCACGGTGTCGATCACCTGCTGCACGGACACCTCGCCGAGCGCCTTGCCGGACCGGTAGGCGTCCTGCGCGCGCTGGGCAAGGCCCGTGAACGTCGTGGCGTCCTCGAGGGCGAACCCGACCGGAATGAGATTGATGAACCACCCCTGGGACCAATAGAACTGCGGGTCGTTGCGGGTGGTGAGCGGCGACAGCGCCATGTAGCGGTCGCGCCCGACCAGTTCGTGTTCGGTGATGGCGAGGGCCGCGAACACGCCGCCGATGAAGTTGGAACCGTGGGCCTTGCACACGGCACCGAACCGCTCGCACTCGTCGGCGTCGGCGAGGTCGAACCGGCTGCCGATGGCCGGTTTGGGTTCGTCGGAAGCGCCGAGGTCGAGGGGAAAGCTCGGGAACGTTCCGCCGTTTCGGGTGAGGTGACCGATCCAGCCGTGGACCTCGGGGGAGGCGAGGGTCAGCGTCGCCGCCTTCTCTCGTTCCCGCCGGCTGTATTCCACGTAACTGCCCGGGTCTGGCAGGTCGGGCTCCACGCCGTCGAGTTCGGCCTGATAGATGGTCCGGGTCTCGGCGAACGTGAGGATCATCGACTGCATGTCGGTGTGCGCGTGATCGACGGCGTGGATCAGGGTGAAGCTGTCCTCGCGCCCGGGAGCCCCGGTGTCGTAGTGCTCGACCACCCCGAACACGAATGCGGGCCAGGCCAGCGCGCTCGTATCGTTCGCGAAGCGCGCGGCGACGTGGTCGCGGACCTGCTCGGGGGTGGTGAGCGTCTCGCCCTCGTGCGCCGTGAGCGCGATGGAGCCGGCGGGCACGACGTGCCGTCGGACGGCATTGGTGGTGTCCGTGGGGTCGGCGTCCGCGTTCTCGAACGAGAACCAGCTGTGCAACGTGTCGTGCCGCAGGACGTAGCGTTCCAGGGTTCGTGTCATCGCGGCGGTGTCGAGGCGGCCGGGGAAGTCGAAGGCGATGCCGATCCACGGGGACTGCGTCTCGCCGTTGTTCGCCGCCAGCCGGGCCCRCCGCAGGTGCCGCTCCTGCATGGTGGTCGGCAGTGCCGGATCCACCGGCGCTTCGGCAGCCGCTCGTGCGCTCGCGTCCGTGACTTTCCACTCGACGACCCGCCCAGGTTCTGGCTTCCAGTGGGTGATCAAGTTCAAGTCCATCGAGCGGCTCCTGGTCGGATTCGAGTTGCGAGTTCGGTCGGGTGGGGCACGGACTTTCTCGCAACAGGATGCGGCACCGAGTGCCTTACCGCGAGAGGTAGAGAAGTATGAGACTGATTACAGGTCGGTCCCGGTCCAGTCAAGTGTCAGGCAAAAGGGTTCCACGCTGCAAGTTCTTCGCGTATCATCCAGCAACCTTTGAACAACCTCACAGCATTCCGTGAGGTTCGAGCCGCTAGCCTGTCCGGATGCCTGTGACTCAGCGTGACGCACTCTATCGAGGCGAACTCGGTCGCTGGGTCCCGTGGCTGGGTCTGGCCACCAGTCTCGCCGCCGTGTTCATGCAACTCCTGGACGCGACCATCGTCAACGTCGCGCTTCCGAGCATCGCGGTCGATCTCGGCGCCTCGGTGTCGGCGCAGCTGCTGATGGTGAGCGTCTACACGCTCTCGTTCGCATGTTCGCTGATCACAGCGGCGCGGCTGGGGGATCTGCTCGGCCGAYGACGGGTCTTCCTCACCGCACTGGCCGTCTTCATCGTTGCCTCTCTGCTCTGCGGACTGGCCCAGTCGCCGACCGCTCTCGTCGTGTCGCGGGCGTTGCAG
>NZ_JBFUGT010000321.1:0-7197 GCF_056402775.1 Rhodococcus sp. P3_B8 | reverse complement strand
ACTCCACCGCGTCGAGAACCGCATGGTGCTCCACGGAACTGGCGAGAATCCGCACCCGGCCGGGGTCGGCGTCGCGCCGGGCCCAGAAGATGCCCTTGACGGCGAGGTTGTCGCTCTCGGTGCCACCGGAGGTGAAGATGACCTCGGACGGCCTGGCACCGAGGTCGGCGGCGATGGACTCGCGGGCCTCCTCGATGCGACGGCGGGCGGCGCGCCCGGAACCGTGCAGCGAGGACGCATTGCCCACGGTCCTGAAGATGTCGGTCATCGCCCGGACGGCCGCGGGCACCATGGGAGTGGTGGCTGCGTGGTCCAGGTAGACGGGGTGATCGGCACTGCGGGCAGAGGTCATGACGTGACCAGGATAGCTCAGGCGACGAGACGCTCCGCCGCCTCGATGCCCGCGGCCGCCGTCCCGGCCACACCCTGCAGCGGATCGAGGATGTCGTGCGCTGCGAGATCGATCCGTTCGTCGCCCCGCGCGGCGCGCTCGCACCGGGCAGCCAGATCGCGGCGGCACTCCCCCGGATACTCGATCGGCGCCAGCCGCACCTCCGCGGTGACCCCCTTCTGTCGGATGATGCGCCGGATCGACTGACCGATCGTCTCCTCGCCCACGAAACACGGCCCGGTCGTCAGCTCCCCGCCCCGGCCGGTGTACCGCAGCGAGATCGGCTGAACCGGGCATTCCGCGTCGATCGCCGCCTGGAACAGTGCGGGCCGGAACCCGCCGTACGCCCGTCCGCACCACGTGGTGCCCTCCGGGAACGCCACGACTCGTTCGCCGGCGCGCAGCCTGCCCGCCGTCGTCGCCACGGTCGCCGGAAGCGCCCGCAGGCTCTGCCGCTCGATCGGAACCACCCTCATCCGCCGCGCGAGCGACCCCAGCACCGGCCAGTCCAGCAGATCCCCGCGGGCGACGAAGTTCGCCGGCGCGAGCGCGCTGAGCACCAGCACGTCGGTCCACGACACGTGGCCGGCCACCACCAGGATCCCGCCGGTGTGGCGCCGCTTTCCGCGATGATCGACGACGAGGAGGTGAATTCCCATGCAGCGCAACAGGATCGCCGCGTACCGCCTCTGCAGACCTGTTCGCCACGACCGGGGCAGCAACCATCCCGCGGTCAGGAGCGGCGCGGTCGCCAGGGCCGACACCACGAGGCACCACCGAACGACCACGGTCGGCATCGACACCCCGTTCGCCTCCGCGGGCAGACACCCCGCGCCGCACGGACTCGACGGCATCCACGAGTGAACGGTCACCTCGGTCGGCTCGGACAAGGCCGTGCTCATGCCTGTGCCCCCGCCTCGAGAGTGGCCGACGCCGACCGCAGGCGTTCGAGGTACCGCTCGTTGGCGCCGTGCAGTCCCTGCAGGGCGACGAAATCGGCCACACCGAACTCCGGATCGTGCGCGGGCTCACCGCACACCCTGGCCCCGAGGCGCAGGTAGCCCCGGAGCAGCGGCGGCAGGGTCGGGCGGGCGGGCGGCGCGATCTCGTCGAGCGACCGCCCGTCGACGCGCACCGGGTTCCTGGGCACGGCCCGCGCGGCCGGGTCATTGCCGTACTTGCGGAGCAGCAGGTCGCGCACCCCGCGGACGTTGGAACCGGCCACCGCGTCCGGATGCTCCCGCATCGGCACGGACACACATCCCATGACCCACTCGTATCCGGTGAGCTGCAGGTAGTGGAGGATGCCTGCCCACATCAGGCTCAGCACCGAACCGGAGCGGTGGTCGGGGTCGACGCACGCCCGGCCCATCTCGACGATGCGGTTGCCGACGGGGTCCAGAGCGGAGATGTCGAATTCGGTGGCGGTGTAATAGCCGCCGGCCTGGGCGGCGGCGTCGGGCGGGAGCATGCGGTAGCAGCCGACGAACTCGCCGGTCGCCTCGTGGCGGACGAGGAGGTGGTCGCAGAAGTCGTCGAACCGGTCGGCGTCGAGGGCGTCCGCGTGCGCGGGGACGGAGAATCCGGGTTCGGAGGCGAACACGCGGTAGCGCAGCCTTTGGGCCGCAACGCGGTGTTCACGGTCGGACGAGACGACCAGGGAGTATCGGGGCGCGGTTACAACAGAATCGGCGGTCTCACTCGGTGCGCGGAGAACTGACGAAGTTGTCATGGCGCAGGTTTACCGAGCAGGGGCGGCGTGAGGGCATCGCCCGGGTGTCGTGTCGATGCAGCCCGGATGAACGACGGAAGATACGACGGCGGCCCCGCTCCCTGGAAGGGAACGGGGCCGCCGTCGGCCGAAAAWCAGCCCTTGTGGGCCTTGACAGCCTCGGTGAGCTGCGGAGCGACGTTGAACAGGTCGCCGACGATGCCGTAGTCCGCGATCTCGAAGATCGGGGCTTCCTCGTCCTTGTTCACGGCGACGATGGTCTTCGACGTCTGCATACCGGCGCGGTGCTGGATCGCACCGGAGATGCCGAGCGCGATGTACAGCTGCGGGGAGACCGTCTTACCGGTCTGACCGACCTGGAACTGTCCCGGGTAGTAGCCCGAGTCGACCGCGGCACGCGAGGCACCGACAGCGGCACCCAGCGAGTCGGCGAGTTCCTCGACGACGGTGAACTTGTCGGCGCTGCCGACACCGCGGCCACCGGAGACGACGACGGTCGCCTCGGTGAGCTCGGGGCGGTCGCCACCGACGATCGGATCACGCGAGGTGATCTTGACGGCGCCCTCTTCCTGGGCCGGGACCTCGACGGAGACCTTCTCGCCTGCGCCCGCTTCGGGCTTCGCCTCGATGGCACCCGGGCGGACCGAGATGACCGGGACGTCGCCGTTGGCCTTGGCGTCGACGGTGAACGCGCCGCCGAAGATGGAGTGCACGGCACTGCCGTCGGACTTCACGTCGACGACGTCGACGAGCAGGCCGGAGCCGATGCGGGCAGCAAGACGTCCGGAGACCTCCTTGCCCTCGACGCTGGCGGCGGTGATGACCGCAGCCGGCGCGGCCGACTCGACGAGCGACGCGAGCACGTCGACCTTCGGGGTGACGAGGTAGCCGTCGATGTCGTCCGACTCGGCGACGTAGATCTTGGCCGCGCCCGCGGCGGTGAGGCCCTCGGCCAGCTTGTCGGCGGTGCCGGCGGGACCGGTGACCACTGCGGCCGGCTCACCGAGCGCGCGAGCGGCGGTGATGAGTTCGGTGCTGACCTTCTTCAGCGCACCCTCTGCGTGCTCGACGAGCACCAGTACTTCTGCCATGTCTAACTCTCCCTGTATGTGTCTGCTGGTCTGTAGAGGGGCGCGATCAGATGATCTTCTGGCCCACGAGGTAGGCAGCGATCTTGCTGCCGCCGTCGCCCTCGTCGACGATGCGCTCACCAGCGGTACGCGGGGGCTTGGGGGTGGAGGCGGTGACGGTGGTGCCCGCGTTGGCGACACCGACGGTCTCCGGGTCGACACCGAGGTCGGCCAGCGTGTAGACGAGAACTTCCTTCTTCTTCGCGGCCATGATGCCCTTGAAGGAGGGGAAGCGGGGCTCGTTGATCTTCTCGGTGACGCTGACGATGGCCGGCAGGCTCGCCTCGAGGCCGAAGACGCCCTCGTCGGTCTCGCGCTCTCCGGTGACGGTGCCGTCGGCGACCGTGAGCTTGCGCAGCTGCGTGAGCTGCGGGATGCCCAGGTACTCGGCGATGATGGCCGGAACGGCGCCGACGCGGCCGTCGGTGGCCTCGTTACCGGCGATGATCAGGTCGGCAGGCTCTTCGTTCTCGAACGTGATCTGTCCCAGCGCCGCGGCCAGGGTCCACGCGGTCTGCACCGCGTCGGAGCCGTGGAGGGCCGGGTCGTTGATGTGCACTGCCTTGTCGGCGCCCATGGAGAGGGCCYTGCGGATGGCGTCGGTGGCGCGGTCCGGACCTGCGGAGAGGACGGTCACCTCGCCGCCCTGAGCCTCCTTGATCAGGAGCGCTTCCTCGACGGCGCGCTCGTTGATCTCGTCGAGCACTGCATCGGCGGCCTCGCGGTCAAGCGTGTAGTCACCGTCGGTCAGCTTGCGCTCGGACCACGTGTCGGGGACCTGCTTGATCAAAACAACAATGTTCGTCATGGGTCTTCGTCGACCTCCTGTGTGTTCTTGCGTGGTTATCGCGAGTTGCTCCGCATGGGCCGAGCTCTCGTTGTCGATATTTCGTCGCACGATGGCTCTGCGACAGATTACCCCACGTTAAGTTACCCGTCGGTAACTTGCGTGAAAGTCTCGTTCACCATAACGGCCGAAAGTGCATTTCATCCCTGTGATGTAGACCACCTGGACGAGCGACCTTGCCGGTGGCACTAACCTCGCAGCGGTGAGCGAATCATTTGTCGGCGACCGCGAGGACGCACCGCTGCCCCCGCTCGGTCACGAGCAATTGCCATCGACCGGAGACGAGCAACTGCCCCTCACGGGCGAGCGGACCGTGCCCGGGATCCCCGAGGAGAACTACTGGTTCCGGCGTCACGAGGTGGTCTACCGCGACCTCCTCCCCCGCTGCGCGGGACGCCGGGTACTCGAGGCCGGATCCGGAGAAGGCTACGGCGCCAACATGATTGCCGATGTGGCACGGACCGTCACCGGACTCGACTACGACATCTCCGCGGTCGAGCACGTGCGTGCGCGGTACCCCCGCGTCGAGATGCTGCACGGCAACCTCGCGGACCTTCCCCTCGGCGACGAATCCGTCGACACCGTCGTCAATTTCCAGGTGATCGAACACCTCTGGGACCAGGCCCAATTCCTGCGCGAATGCTTCCGGGTGCTGACGCCCGGCGGGGAACTGCTCGTCAGCACCCCCAACCGCATCACGTTCTCGCCGGGCCGCGACACACCCCTCAATCCGTTCCACACCCGTGAACTCGACGCGGCCGAGCTGACCGAGCTCCTGGAAGAGGCCGGCTTCAGGGTCGCCCTCATGACCGGCGTCCATCACGGCGACCGGCTGAAATCCCTCGACACGAAGCACGGCGGCTCGTTCATCGGCGCCCAGATCGACCGCGCACTCGCCGGCGAACCGTGGCCCGACGAACTGACCCGCGACGTCGAGGGCATCACCGTCGACGATTTCGCCCTGCACGAGGGCGACATCGACGACAGCCTCGACCTGGTGGCCGTCGCGGTGAAGGATCCTGTTCGGTGACCGAATCCGACAACCGCACCGGAGCGGGCGACGCGACGGAACCGGGCATGTTCTGCCTGGTCCTGCACTCCCACCTGCCCTGGCTCGCCAACCACGGCCGGTGGCCGGTGGGCGAGGAGTGGCTGTACCAGTCGTGGGCGGCGTCGTACCTCCCTCTCACCGCGATGTTGCGGCGGCTGTCCGACGAGGGTCGCTCGCATCTGCTGACCCTCGGCATCACCCCCGTTCTCGCAGCTCAGCTCGATGATCCGCACAGTCTGGCGGGAATGCACCACTGGCTCGGGAACTGGCAGATCCGCGCGCACGAGGCGGCAGGAATGCCCGACGACGCGCACCGCGATCTCGGTGCCCGCGAGCACCGCGCGTCCGCCGCCGCACTCGCCGACTTCGAGCTGCGCTGGCGGCACGGCGGCTCACCGGTACTGCGCGACCTTCTCGATCGCGAGGCGTTCGAACTGCTCGGCGGGCCGCTGGCCCACCCGTTCCAGCCGCTGCTCGACCCGCGGTTGCGTGCCTTCTCCCTCCGCGAGGGGCTCGCCGACGCCGCCGCACGGTGGAACTGCACACCGACAGGTATCTGGGGGCCCGAATGCGGGTACACCCCCGGCATGGAGACCGGATACGCCGCGGCGGGCGTCACTCATTTCATGGTCGACGGCCCCGCCCTGCGCGGCGACACGTCGCTCGGCAGGCCGGTCCGTGAGTCCGATGTGGTCGCGTTCGGACGCGACCTGCAGGTGAGTTACCGGGTGTGGTCGCCCAAGTCGGGCTATCCCGGGCACGGCGCTTACCGCGATTTCCACACATACGACCACGCCACGGGCCTCAAACCGGCCCGCGTCACCGGCCGCACCGTCGACTCGGCCGACAAGGCGCCGTACGACCCGGCTCTCGCGACGGCCGCGGTCGATCGGCACGCGGCCGACTTCGTCGCCACCGTCCGCACGCGGCTGCGCGACGAGTCCAAGCGCATCGGACGGCCCGCGCTCGTCGTCGCCGCGTTCGACACCGAATTGTTCGGGCACTGGTGGCACGAGGGCCCCGAGTGGCTCGAGAAGGTGCTGCGCGCGCTACCCGAGGCCGGAATTCGGGTCGGCACCCTCGACGACGCCCGCAGGCAGGGTTACGTCGGCGAACCCGTCCAGCTCGAGAACTCGTCGTGGGGATCCGGCAAGGATTGGCGGGTGTGGGCCGGCGATCAGGTCTCGGACCTGGTGCAACTCAACTCCGAGGTGGTTGCGACCGCCCTCGACACCGTGGACAAGACCCACGACGCCGACACCGCCCCCGGACGCCCCGCGCTCCGGAACCGCGTGAACGATCAGATCCTGCGGGAGGCACTCATGACGGTGTCGAGCGACTGGGCGTTCATGGTCAGTAAGGATTCGGCCGCCGGATATGCCCGCGACCGGGCACACAAGCACGCACACGCCACCCGCGAGATCGCCGCCGCGGTCTCCGCGGGCAAGGACGCGGCCGCGAACCGGCTCGCAGAGGGATGGAACCGCGCCGACGGCCTGTTCCCCGGGCTCGACGCGCGGCGTCTGCCCGGCAGGGACACCCGGCTGACGGGCACCGAGGGAGGGGCGTCGTGAAGATCCTGATCGTGTCGTGGGAGTACCCACCCGTCGTGGTCGGCGGTCTCGGCCGCCACGTCCACCACCTGGCCACCGAACTCGCGGCGGCCGGACACGAAGTGGTGGTGCTGTCGCGGCGGCCGTCGGGCACCGACGCCTCCACCCATCCCACTGTCACCCACATCGAGGGCGGCGTCCTGGTGGTCGCCGTCGCCGAGGACCCCGCGCACTTCGTCTTCGGCGAGGACATGCTGGCGTGGACACTCGCGATGGGGCACGCGATGGTGCGAGCCGGTGTCGCCCTCCACAAACCGGGGGTCGGGGAGGGCTGGCAGCCGGACGTGGTGCACGCACACGACTGGCTCGTGGCGCATCCGGCCATCGCGTTGGCCGAATTCTACGACGTCCCTTTGGTTTCCACGCTCCACGCCACCGAGGCCGGGCGGCACAGCGGCTGGGTGTCCGGCCGGATCAACCGCCAGGTGCATTC
>NZ_JBFUGT010000320.1:0-7259 GCF_056402775.1 Rhodococcus sp. P3_B8 | reverse complement strand
AGCGTCCGGTGCCGGGGGTGTATGTCGCCGGGTGGATCAAGCGGGGGCCGACCGGGGTGATCGGTACCAATCGATACTGCGCCGCCGAGACCGTCGACGCGCTCGTAGCCGACCATCAACGTGCGCTTCTTCCGCAACCGAGCCGACCAGGTGACGAGTTGGCGGAGGTCGTGCACTCGCGGTGTCCGGAGTCGTTCGGTTTCGACGGCTGGAAGCGGATCGACCGGTACGAACGTGTCGAAGGGCGACGCCGGGGCCGAGCGCGGCAGAAGCTGGTGGAGGTTGGTGCGATGCTCGCGGTCGCCCGTGGGGCAGAGACCGGCTAGTACTTGCCACAGTAAACAACGACCTTTAGATTTAACACGCGGATGTGACGTACGGCTCTCCGGGAGGCCGAAGACACAGCACGGTCCGCCGTGCTCGCCGCCGAGCACCCCCGCGATCGACGACAACTCTTGGAGGCTTACATGAGCGGCACTGTGGTAGACGCTTTGACCTACTGGTCCCGGTCGAAGCCGGATCTGACCGCGATCGACTTCGACGGCGACGCCGTCACGTACGCAGAGCTGGCCGCATGGGCCGACGGCGTCGCCCACGATCTCGCATCGCGCGGTGTCCTCCCCGGTGATCGGGTGAGCTTCCTCGGTGCCAATAGCCTCGAGTGGGCCGTGGCCTCACTCGGTGCCATGAAGGTCGGCGCCATCGCGGTCGGTTTCAACCAGCGCATGCTCGCCGGCGAGCTCACCACCCTCGTCGAAGACTGTGAACCCACCGTCGTCTACTGCGAGGAGGCGCTGCGGCCGCGCCTCGAAGAAGTGCAGCAGACACGCAACACCTTCTCGATCGCAGTGTTCGAGAAGGATGTGCGTCCGCTGCGCGGCAGCGATCATGCGAAATACCGGACCCCCGTCGTCGATCTCGACACTCCCACCGCCATCGTGTTCACCAGCGGCACCACCGGCAAGCCGAAGGGCGTGATCTTCACCCACGCCACCGTCGCCGGCGAAATGCACGAGTGGCACTTGATGGAACCGATTCAGCCGAACAACCTGCGCCCTGTGCTCGTGCTGCCCCTGTTCACCGCTGCCGGCATCATCTGGGGTATCTCGCGCGTCGTCCTTCACGGCGGAACCCTGTTCCTGCAGCCGGGATTCGACCCGGCGAAGGCGCTGCGCATCCTGGCCGAGGACAAGGCCAACACCCTGACGGGGCCGCCGATCCTCTTCGAGCAAATCGCGAAAGCGCCCGGGTTCACCGACGCGGATCTGAGCCACATGGTCACCGCGCACGTCGGTGGCGCACGTGTACCCGTCGACCTGCTGCACAAATGGCAAGCGCAGGGAGTGTCCCTGCGACAGATCTACGGTCAGACCGAGATCGGCGGATCCGCGACCGCGATGCCGCGCGAAGAGGCGGCCGAGCATCCCGACAAGTGCGGCTGGGGTGGCATCTTCACCAAGATTCGCGTTGTCGATGCCGAGGGAAATGATCTTCCCCCCAACGAAACCGGGCAGATTTTGTTGCGCGGCCCGGGCATGATGCCGGGATACTGGCGCAACGAGGATGCGACCCGGTCGGCTCTGATCGACGGCTGGCTCCAGACCGGCGACCTCGGCAAGCTCGACGAGAACGGTTACCTCACGTTCGTCGATCGCCTCAAGGACATGATCATATCCGGTGGCCTGAACATTTCACCCGCCGAGATCGAAGCCGTCATCAATCAGATCCCCGGGGTCGAGGAGGTCGCGGTGATCAGCGTTCCCGACGCCAAGTTCGGAGAGACCCCGGCCGCGCTGGTCTGGACCACCACCGAGATGAAGGAATCCGAAGTGGTCGGATTCTGCAACGAGCGGCTCGCCGACTACAAGGTGCCCCGGTACATCGTCTTCATGGACGAACCCCTGCCCCGGATGCCCAGCGGGAAGATCGCCAAGCGCCAGCTGCGCGACGCCTTCGCGGATGTGCCCGACAATTACGACAAGGTTCGGTGATCGAGCCGTGGACTCACCCAAGGTCGCTCTGGTCACCGGTGGTGGCCGCGGAATCGGCGCGGCCATCTCGAGCCGACTTGCCGCCGAGGGATTCGCTGTTGCGGTGAATTACTCGCGGAGTGCGCGCGATGCCGAGGAAGTGGTTGCAAAGATAGTCGCGGACGGTGGACGTGCTGTGGCGATCCGAGCCGACATTTCACAGGCCGCCGAGGCTGAGCGGCTCATCGCCGACACCACCGTCCAATTGGGCGCCCCCACCGTGGTGGTCAACAACGCGGGCATGAACAAGGCTGGTGCGGCCCGGAAGCAGAGCCCGGAAGATTTCGACGAAGTGATCGCAGTCAACCTCAATGGTGCGTTCTACTGCACCCACTTCGCGCTACCCGCGATGTACGAAGCCGGTTGGGGCCGAGTCATCTTCGTCAACAGCGCGTCTGGCGGACGGCGTCCGTCCCCAGGAATGAGCGCCTACTCCGCGGCCAAGGCCGGGCTCGTGGGAATGGCCAAGTCGATGGCGCTCGAGGTTGCCCGCCGCGGGGTCACGGTCAACTGTGTGATGCCGGGCTTCGTCGCTACCGACATCGTGGCTTCGGGGGGCGAGGCGGGGGTCGAAGCCCTGACCAAGCACTGGCCCTCCATTCCGCCCGAATCGATCGCCTCCACCATCTCGTTCCTGGCGAGCGACAACGCCGCCGACGTCTCCGGTGAGGAGATCGGTGTGTGGCGAGGTGGCCCCGTCGGGGTGTGACCGTCGAATACAGCTGAGACCGCCCACCGGCAGAGCCAGTCCGGTGGGCGGTTTCTTGCTGTCTGGCCATTTCCTCCCGGAATGCGAAACGGGCTCCGATCCGGTGGATCGGAGCCCGTGCCGCGAGCGGTGCTGTCGCTAGGCAGTGACCGGCGTTCTGTCGTCGTCCCGCTTCACCGCGGACGACGAGCGGGAACGGGACAGGACGGTTGCCCCGAATCCGAGCAGGGAAACCACACAGATCAGGAGGCTGAGCCATACCGTGGTGTCGTCGAATGCCAAGGCTACCGCGATGACCGGAACGAACGCCGCGCCGAGAGCGTTGCCGGCCTCACGGCCGAGACCGAGGCCACTGTAGGCGTGCTGCGTGTGGAACAGCTCGATGACGTAGGCGCCCATCGGACCGAAAATGGCGGCGACCCCGATGCCGTTACCTGCCGCCATGACCACCCAATACAGCAGCGGGGGTGTTCCGACCCCCGACAACAGCGAGATGCCGACCCAGGCGAACACGGCGCTGTACAGGAATCCGAACATGATCACCGGTGCTCGGCCGACCCGGTCCGACAGGGAACCGAACATCGGAATCAGAATGGCATTCGCGAGCTGCGCGGCGATCAGGCCGACGAGCACTTCGGTTCCGCCGAAACCCAGCTGATTCTTGCCGAAGGTGCCCATGAACACGATGTAGAAGTAGCCGATGCCGGTCTGACCGATGGTCATCACGAGCACGGTCAGAAGTGCGCGCGGCTGCTGGCGGATCACATCGAAGAGCGGACTTTTCGAGACCGTGTTGCTCTCCTCGATCGCCCGGAACGCGGGAGTTTCGGGCAGGCTACGGCGCAACCACAGGCCGTAGGCGAGGATGACGGCGCTGCACAGGAATGGAATACGCCAGCCCCAGGCGAGGAAACTTTCCTGGGACATCAGGGATGAGACCGTCAGCAGAGACAGCGTGCCGAGCACGCCGCCGAGCGCCGCCCCCATGCCGGGCAAGGATCCCATCAATCCCTTCTTCTTCGCGGGTGAGAACTCGACGGCGACCAGAGCTGCGCCGCCGTACTCACCGCTGGCGCCGATGCCCTGCAGGATTCTGAGGAACACCAGTAGAGCCGGTGCGAGCCAGCCGATCTGGGCGTAACTCGGCAGCAGGCCGACGAGCAGCGTAGCGACACCCATCAGGACGAGGGTGAAGACGAGTATTCGTTTTCGGCCGATGCGGTCGCCGAGGCTGCCGAGGATCACCCCGCCCACCGGACGGACCAAGAATCCGACCGCGAATGTACCGACCGCCTGCAGCGTCCCCAATAGGGGGCTCGAGCCGGTGAAGAACACGGAGGCGAAGACCACCGACGCGGCCGAGGCGTAGAGGCTGAAGTCGTAATATTCGAGCAGCGTGCCGACGAAGGCGGCGCGGCTTGCGCGTCGCGAGTCCGCGCGGGAGGGTCCGGAGTCTGCATCCACGGAGATTTCCGCAGCTGTGGTCGTACGTTCGGTCATGCGAAACCTCGCGTTTGTGAGTGCTGGGCGAAAAGCCCGAATCATGGAGTGACGCAGACCACATTAAACTATTGACTTTAGAATTGTCTATCGCAGCGTGGACGCAGCCTTCGCCTCGTCCCGGTAGTTGGACGGCCACTTCTTGCCCAGTGTCAACCCTCCGTCGACCCCGAGGGACTGTCCGGTGACGAACGTGGAGTCGTCGGAGGCGAGGTAGGCGGCGGCGTGCGCGAGGTCTTCCGGCTCACCGGCGCGGGGAATGGGCTGGAAGTTCGTCAGGCTGCGCCGCACGGAATCGACGCTGCGATCGAGTGCGTCGTCCTCGAGGCCGGCGCCGTGGCCGACGATGCGGGTGGCGACACCTCCGGGGATCAGTGCGTTGACCCGGATCCGGTATTCGGCAAGCTCCACCGCGGCGGTCCGGGTCAGTTGCAGCACTGCGGCTTTCGCGGCGCTATACGGGTGTGGTCCGAATCCGGTGCGCACGCCTGCCACGCTCGACACATTGACGATGCTGCCCGACCCCTGATTGCGCATCACTCGCGCGGCATGCTTGGTCCCGAGAAACGCACTGCGAGCGAGCATCGCGAACCCGTCCTCCCACTCGTCGAGCGATGTGTCCTCGAGGAAGGTCCACGCGCCCACCCGGCCGGCGTTGTTGACCATGCAGTCGAGCCGGCCGAACCGATCGACGGCCACTGCGACCGCGGCCTCGATGTCGGCCTCGGTGCGTACATCGGTGTGCAGGTAGGCGCCACGGTCGCCGAGACCGACGGCGACGGCCTGGCCCCGCGGGTCGTCGATGTCGGCCACGACGACCCGGGCTCCGCGTTCGGCGAACGCGCGGGCGGTGGCTGCGCCGATTCCGCTCGCGGCTCCTGTCACCACGGCGACCTTGCCGTCGAGGTTCGTCATCGTGGACTCCTTCGGTTGTGTTCCGGGCTCGGTTCCTTGAGCTTTTAATCTAAAACCATTAGTCTGCGTCTGTCGAGTACCTCGTCCCTGGGAGAGCACTATGTCCGACGCGAAACTGATCTTGACCGAGCGGCCGCGGCCGGGCATTCTGCTGATCCGGCTCAATCGCCCGGACGAACTGAATGCCATGAACGTCGACCTCATCGAGGAGTTGCACGAGGTTCTCGCCGACGTGCGCKATGATTCGCTCACCCGCGCGATCGTGCTCACCGGTGAAGGTCGTGCCTTCTGTGCAGGTCTCGATCTTCGCGGATACGGCACACCGCGGGGCGCAACCGAGGGTGAGGGCCGGGCCCAACTCGGACTGCGGGTGCAGAAGCACATCGCCGGCCTCGTCGATGCATTCCGCAGCACCCGCGCGCCGATCATCGCGGCCGTCAACGGCGCGGCAGCCGGCGGCGGCATGTCGCTGGCCCTCATGGCGGACATTCGCATCATGTCCGAGACGGCGGTACTGCACGCCGCGTTCATCCGCCGAGGCCTCTCGAACTGCGACATCGGAATGAGCTGGCTCCTGCCCCGCATGATCGGCTTCTCCCGGGCGGCGCAGATCATGCTCACGGGCCGGTCCATCGACGCCGCGGAGGCCGAACGCATCGGTCTCGCCTCGTCCGTCGAACCCGCCGACACGGTGCTCGAGGTGGCACTGGAGACCGCCGAGGCCATCGCGCAGAACAGTCCGTTCGGGGTGTGGATGACCAAGGAAGTCATGTGGTCGAACCTGGAGGTTCCCAGCATGCGCGCCGCAATCGACCTCGAAAACCGCACCCAGATCCTCTGCTCGCTGACGCGCGATCACAGGGAGGCCGTCGTCTCGTTCCTCGAAAAGCGCCCGCCCGAGTTCCAGAACCACTGACCACAATCCGACCGATTCGACGGCACACAGGGAAGCAGTGAGTAAAAGTATGAGAGTGGGAATCGCCGCAGGGTATTGGGGATCGGGCCCGCCCCGCGATGTCGAACGGATGCTCGCCGAGGCCGAAGTCCTCGGCGTCGACAGTTTCTGGACCGCCGAGACGTACGGCTCCGACGCACTGACACCGCTCGCGTGGTGGGGAGCGCAGACCTCGACGATCAAGCTCGGTACTTCGGTGTGCCAGATGTCGGCGCGCACCCCGACGGCGCTGGCGATGGCCGCGCTGACCCTCGATCATCTCAGCGGTGGTCGCGTGATCATCGGCATCGGTGCGTCCGGACCGCAGGTCGTCGAGGGCTGGTACGGGCAGCCCTACCCGCGGCCCCTCGAACGCACCCGCGAGTACATCGAGATCATGCGGCAGGTGTGGGTGCGCGAGAAGCCGGTGACCTACTCCGGGCGGCATTACCAGCTGCCTGTCCAGGGCGGTTCCGGCTTGGGTAAGCCACTGAAGTCGATCGTCCATCCCCTGCGGGAAGATATCCCTGTCTATATGGGCGCCGAGGGCCCGAAGAACGTGGCGTTGGCCGCCGAAATCGCTGATGGCTGGACGCCGCTGTGGTTCTCGCCCAAGAGCGACGAGTTCTACCGCACGGCACTGGCCGAAGGCTTCGCACGGGACGGAGCACGCCGCACCGCCGAGGACTTCGAGATCGCGAACGTGTGCTGGCTCGTCGAGAACGACGACGTGGAAAAGGCCGCCTCCCGGCTCAAGCCGACGGTCGCGTTGTACGCCGGCGGTATGGGCGCCAAGGGCGCCAATTTCCACAACGACGTGTTTGCGCGCATGGGTTGGGGCGAGGTCTGCGCCGAAATCCAGGAGCTGTACCTGAGCGGGCGGCCTGACCTTGCGGCCCAGGCCGTCCCCACCGCGATGGTCGAGGATGTCGCGCTGATCGGTCCCGCGGACAAGATCATCGAAGAGATCGAAACCAAGTGGAAGAACACGTGTCTGACCACACTCATTCTCGGTGGGTGGCCCAAGCCGGAGAACCGTGAGCGCATCCTCGCGGCGGTGCAGTCGTGACCCTGCAGTCGAGAACGAACCTGGACCCGCGAACCCCGGTCCTGGTCGGTACCGGCCAGACCCGCGAACGCCAGGGCGGCGTGGAGCCCGTCGATCTTATGG
>NZ_JBFUGT010000319.1:0-7261 GCF_056402775.1 Rhodococcus sp. P3_B8 | reverse complement strand
CGATCTGGTCGAGGAGGCCGTCGATGCTGTCGATCCAATCCGGGTGGAAGGCGTTCTCGCTGTCCGGTTCCCCCTCCTCGCCGAAGTACAGGACGAACACATCTCCCGAGCGCTCCACGTAAGGCATGCGGCGAGGCTACCCGGAGTCGGGCGGGTCGCGCCGCTCGAGCACACACACCTCGGTGGGTGAAGTTTCAACTGTCGCGGGGCCGGGTATGTCGATCGTCTAGCAGCTGAGGCGGTGGACGATGAAGAGCGGAACAGGCATTGCCGACACCCGCACCGTTCGGGACTACATCCACACGGTGGCCAGAACCGTTCACGCCGACTCCATCGACTGGTGGGACAGCGACGGCATCGAAGCCGTCCTCGTTCTGCCGCTCCGGTTGCACTATCTGCCCGGACGCAACGCGGTGCTCGCGTGGAACCGCWCGTTCGGCTGGTCACTCGGCGTCGAAGGACTGGGTCGCCGCAGTGTCATCGTGATCGACGGCCTCGGCATCGGGCGGATGCCGTCGCCCGCCGTCTGCGCGGATCGTGCGGTGGAGTTGATCGACGACTACTGCCGCTCGGCACCCGCATCGGCGGGGGTGCCGACCACGAGACCCGGCACGAC
Source organism: Rhodococcus sp. P3_B8 (assembly GCF_056402775.1). Taxonomy (NCBI): domain Bacteria; kingdom Bacillati; phylum Actinomycetota; class Actinomycetes; order Mycobacteriales; family Nocardiaceae; genus Rhodococcus; species Rhodococcus sp. P3_B8. Next base: position 6,645 of record NZ_JBFUGT010000319.1, on the reverse strand, counting down.
CGCCGCGGATCGGTGTCCCCGCATCGGCCGGGACACCGCCGGCAGTGGACGGCGGGACAGAGTCGTCAGACGGCCGTGACCACGGGCGCCGGGGGTCACGACGACAGTGTGGCCCAACCGCATTCCCCCGCGCAGGAGCAGTCGATCGTCGCCGCGGAGGAGGGCGCGGCGCGTATCAGCACGGCGACGCATCCGCTCGGGAAGCCCGGACCGCGGTTCGATCGCCGGTCCCCGTTCTTCATCGGAATGGCCGGGGCCGCCGGTGTCGCCGTCACATACGCCCTGATCGAGGTCGTTCTCGCGGCCCGCGGGGTGCTGGTCCTCATCGCCGTCGCCGCATTCCTCGCGATCGGCCTCGAACCCGCGGTGTCCTGGTTGGTGCGGCACGGTTTCCCCCGATGGGCTGCGGTCGCAACGGTTTTCGTCCTGGCCTTCGCCGTGCTGGCCGGGTTCCTGGCCGCCGCGATCCCGCCCATGGTGACGCAGGGTGGCGCACTCGTGCACAACGCCCCGGACTACCTGGGACACCTCGAGCAGCGCTACCCGGTATTGGAGGAACTCAGCACCCGGTTCCACCTGCAGGACGAACTGCGCCGGGCACTCGATGCGAGCAACGCGCCGACGGTGGTCGGCGGGCTCGTGGGTGCGGGCAAGTTCGTGTTCAGCGCCATCAGCGGCACCGTGATCGTGGTCGTGCTCACCGCCTACTTCCTGGCCGACTTCGCACACATCCGATCGTCGATCTACCGCCTGGCCCCGAACTCACGGCGACCCCGCACGATCCTGATCGGCGACGAAATCTTCGCGAAGGTCGGCGGATACGTGCTCGGGAATCTCCTGATCTCGTTGATCACCGCCATCCTCACGTTCGTGTGGCTGGTCGCCTTCGACGTCCCCTACCCGTTGCTGCTGGCCGTCCTGGTCGCCGTGCTGGATCTGATTCCGGTGGTCGGCTCCACCCTCGCCGGCGTGGTGGTGGCACTGGTCGCCCTCACCGTCTCCCTGCCGGTGTCACTGGCCACCATCGTCTTCTTCATCGCGCTCCGTCTGTTCGAGGACTATCTTCTCGTTCCCCGCATCATCGGCCGCACCGTCAAGGTGCCCCCGATGGTCACCGTCGTCGCCGTCCTCATCGGTGGCGCACTGCTGGGGATCGTCGGGGCGCTGCTCGCGATACCCGTCGCCGCCGCCGTTCTGCTCCTCGCCCGCGAGACGGTGTTTCCGCAGCTCGACCGCGGCTGAGCAGGCGGGGCACGAAAACGGCCTTGCGGAAGAAGTTTCCGTGTTCTGCTTACCCTGGAGACGTGGGATGCGCCGGGGCATGCTCGGGCCGTGTCCCGAGCATGAGAAAGAGGCGCTGGATGTCGGTGATGAGTCCCACCGAGGCGATGTTCGTGCTGTTCGAGACGCCGTCGCATCCCATGCACGTGGGTGCGCTCGAACTGTTCGAACCGCCGCGCGAGTCGGGGCCCGATCATGCCCGGGCCATGTTCGAGGCGCTGATTTCGCACGAGGGCGCGTCGGACACGTTCCGCCGGCGCGCCGTACGCCCGCTCCGCGGGGCCAGTTACCCCTGGTGGTCGTTCGACGAGCGTATCGATCTCGGCTACCACGTGCGGCACACGGCGGTCCCCGGCCGGGGCCGGATGGAGGACCTGCTGTCGCTGGTGTCCCAGATGCACGGCATGCCGCTCGATCCGCAGCACCCGATGTGGGAGATGCACGTCATCGAGGGGCTCGCCGACGGACGGACGGCCGTGTTCTCGAAGATTCACCTGTCGTTGATGGACGGACCGGCCGGGCTGCGACTTCTCCATCACGCGCTGTCGACCGACCCCGACGCCCGCGACTGCCCCGCACCGTGGACTCCCGGGGTCGCCGGTGTGCCGCGGCGCGAATCCGTGTTGCCGGTGGCCGTGGTCCGGGCCGGGGTGCGGGCCGCCACCAGCATCGTCGGGGTGCTGCCCGCGCTCGCGAAGGTCGCCTACGACGGCGTCCGCGAGCAGCATCTGACCCTTCCCCTGCAGTCACCGCCCACGATGCTCAACGTTCCGGTCGGCCGGGCCCGGAAACTGGCGGCACGATCGTGGCCGATCCGGCGCCTGGTGTCGGTGGCCACCGCGGCCCGCACCACGATCAACGCGGTGGTGCTCGCGATGTGTTCGGGGGCTTTGCGCCGGTATCTCCTCGAGCAGTACGCGCTCCCGGACGCACCGTTGACGGCGATGCTGCCGGTGCCCCTCGACCTCGGCGGCACGATGATCGGACCGCGCGGCCGCGATCACGGCGTCGGCGCGATGGTCGTCGGCCTGGCCACCGACGAAGCTGATCCGGCGGCACGCCTCGCCCGCATCAGCGAGTCGGTCGAGCACACCAACCGGGTCTTCGGTGCGCTGAGCCACACCCAGTTCCAGCTGATGAGTGCGCTGGCGATCAGCCCGATCCTGCTCGAGCCGGTCCGCCGGTTCGTCGACGAGACTCCCCCACCGTTCAACGTGATGATCTCGTACATGCCGGGCCCGTCGAGGCCGCGATACTGGAACGGGGCCCGCCTCGACGCGGTGTATCCGGCGCCGACGGTCCTCGGGGGTCAGGCGCTCAGCATCACCCTCACCAGCCGGTCCGGTCAGCTCGACGTCGGCGTGGTGGGCGATCGGAACGCCGTCCCGCACCTGCAGCGGATCATCACGCACCTGGAGACGTCGCTCAGCGATCTCGAGCACGCGGTCGCCGCGTCCGGCACCTGACCCTTTAACCGGGCGGCTGCCGCAGCGACGTGCGGTTTTCCTCCCAGCACCGTGCGACGTGGTCGCCGACGAGGTCGTCGAAGGCGAGGCAGGCCGCGGCCCCCAGCAGGATGTCGTCGGCCACGTCGGGCCGGGCCGCGACCAGTCCGCCGGCGAGGTCGCGGCAGACGATCTGTTCGTGCACGGAGTCGGCCTCCACGTGCTCGTCGAAGAACAGGGTGGCCGCCTTCCCGAATCCGAGGCGACGCAGTCCGGCGGCGTATTTCTTGCTCGGCAACGCGGACGTGGTCTCCACCGCGCACAGGTGTCCCACCAGGGCCCCGAGTCGGCTGCGGTGCAGGCCGAACAGGGACAGCGCGTTCAGCGACGCCAGCGTCACGGCGGGCACCGCGTCGATGTAGTGCGCGTAGTCGTCGGACAACCCGAGTTCACGCATGGTGGTGGCGAACAGCGCCGAATGCATCCGCTCGGGTCTGCCGCCGCCGTATTCGTCGGACTGCACCTCCACCAGCGCCGCCTTCGGCGCGCCCGCGAGTCGCGGAATGCCGAGTGTGTGCACGTCGGCCTCACGCAACTGGTTCAGGGAACGGTGGATCAGCAGTTCCCGGAACTGGGTGAGATCCGCCTCGTGGGCCATGTGACCGGACAGCCCGGGCGCCGTGCTGGGGGCGGTCATCGCCCACAGTGCCGCCACCACGTCGTCGGCGCCGGTCGGCGCATCGGCGACGTCACGGATCGCGGCGTCGAACGGAACCTCGAGCGCCGACCGGGCGGCGATCAGGTCGCTGTTCCACTCCCATTCGTCGCCGACACCGGTGATCCCCTGCAGGTGCAGTTCGTAGAGCGCGGTCAGGCAGATCTGCGCGTCCTCGTCGACGAGGAACGCCCGCGGGCTGTCGCGCGCGGACGAGGCGAGGGAGCGTGCCGCCGCCACGAACGGCTCGGCATCGGCGACGTCTGCGCGCAGAATGGAGAACAGGAGGTCGCTGACGGGCCCGCGCGGCTTCGGAAAGGGCATGGACGTTCCCGATTGCGCGACCGTGTCCGACATCGACGGAGAGTGCAAGGTAGTCATATGAACTCCATTCCCAGTGCCGGGGCCGACGAATCCGACGTCACGATCACGGTCTGCCCCGATGGTCCACTGCTGGTGCGCGGTGCCGCGCGGATCCTCGACCCCGAAGGTAACCCGCTCGGCACCGATCGGGCCACCGTGGCGCTGTGCCGGTGCGGGCGGACGAGCATCGCTCCCTTCTGCGACAGTTCGCACAAGAAGCGGCGCCGCCCGTAGGGCAGACCCGCATCAGTTCCGTTTCCGATTGTGCGCACGGCGGCGGGCAATCACGAACGTCACGACGCCGACAAGGATCACGATGGCGATGATTTCCATCCGTTCCGATTACCCACTCCGCGAACAAGCTACGCCGCGCCCCGGTTCGATACCCCGATTGGACACCGAGAAGTGCAGTGGGACAAGCGGAAGCGTGGCCGCCGTGGCATCGGTGACGATCCTGCGCAGAAAAGCGCGCCCCCGCCGTTGACGCAATGGGGTAACGTCGGAGTCCTGCACGGTTGAGCCCCCAGCCGCAATGGACGGGCACGGTTCACGCGCCTTATGTCGTGCCTGTCTCCTAACGTCGCTCGACCGTGAGGAAACGACATGAAATCTGTTCTCAGTGCGCTGCCGACACACTACGACCCTGCCGACGATTCGACGCTGTTCAGCTGGGCCGTCGAGCCCGAGCACGGGCGGCTCTCCGTCGTCAGTGCGCCCGGTGCCGGCGGGACCCTCGTGGTCCGGATATCCGGTGACATCGACGTCACCACGCTGCACACCTTCGGGAATCATCTCGACGAGGCGATCAGCGAACGACTTCCGTTCGTGCTCGACCTGACGGACGTGCAGTTCTTCTGCGCGTCTGCTCTGCCGGTACTCGGCACCATGGCCGCCCGCGCCCGCAGGCTCACCGTGCCGTGGGCGGTGACGGGAAACAACGCTCTCCGCAGGCCGTTGACGGCGATGAAGATGGCTGCACAGATCCCGTTCTGCGCCGACCTCGAGGACGCCTTCCTGCTGGTCGCCCAGGGAATTCACCAGGGTGGGCGCTCGGCGTGAAGAACACTGCTCCGCACGGCACGTCCGACTTCGTGGTGGTCGCCAACAGGCTGCCCGTGGACATGGAAACACTCGACGACGGGACGACTCGCTGGAAGCGGAGCCCCGGAGGCCTCGTCACAGCACTGGAGCCGATCCTTCACGACCGGGAACGCGGTTCCTGGGTGGGCTGGCCCGGTGTGCCCGACACGAAGGTCGAACCGATCGTCTCCGGCGGGATCGACCTGTACCCGGTGGAGCTGAGCTCGGACGAGGTCGCGCTGTACTACGAAGGATTCTCGAACGCGACGCTGTGGCCGCTGTACCACGACGTGCTGGTGGCACCGGTCTTCGACCGGGACTGGTGGCACTCGTACCTGGAGGTGAACCGCCACTTCGCTGAGGAGACCGCGCGCACCGCGGCCGAGGGCGCAACCGTGTGGGTGCAGGACTACCAGTTGCAGCTGGTTCCCCGCCTGCTGCGGGAGCTGCGCCCCGACCTGACCATCGGGTTCTTCCTCCACATCCCGTTCCCGCCCGTCGAACTRTTCATGCAGTTGCCGTGGCGCAAGGAGATCGTGGAGGGGCTGCTCGGGGCCGACCTCATCGGCTTCCACCTGCCCGGCGGCGCCAACAATTTCCTGTTCCTGGCGCGCAGGCTTCTGGGACTCGACACCACCACCGCAGGCGTCGGCGTGCGCAGTGCACTCGGCAAGGTGACACTCGACGACCGGGTCGTGMAGGTCGGCGCGTTCCCCATTTCCGTCGACTCGCGGCAACTGGTCGAACAGGCCACCGATCCTGCCATCGTCGAACGGGCCGCCGAGATCCGCCGCGAGCTCGGGAACCCCCGCAAGATCCTCCTCGGAGTCGACCGACTCGACTACACGAAGGGCATCGACCTGCGCCTCTCGGCGCTCGGCGAACTCCTCGACGAGGGCCGCCTGGATCCGTCCGACACCGCGATGGTGCAGCTCGCCACCCCCAGCCGTGAACGCGTCGAGCACTACATGAAGATGCGCAGTTCCATCGAGGAGCAGGTCAGCCACATCAACGGTGATCACGGTCAGATCGGCCGGCCATTCGTGCACTACCTCTACCAGCCGGTCGATCGCAGCGAGCTGATCGCGCTGTTCCTGGCCGCCGACGTCATGCTGGTCACCCCCATGCGGGACGGGATGAACCTCGTCGCGAAGGAGTACGTCGCCTGTCGCGCGGATCTGGGTGGTGCGCTGGTGCTCAGCGAGTTCGCCGGTGCCGCCGCCGAACTCCGGGGCGCCTACCTGGTCAACCCACACGACCTCGACGGAGTGAAGAACACCATCATGGCCGCGCTCGACCCGGAGCGGGAGCAGGGACGGCGCCGCATGTCGCGACTGCACCGTCAGGTGCTCGACCACGACGTGCACCGCTGGGCGCAGTCCTTCCTCGGTTCGCTGTCCCCGGTCGTGGACTGATCGCACTGTCCGCCTCGGTTCATTCGGGAGTCGTCGTCACCGAGTCGACGATGCGGCGGGCCACCTCCGCCAACTTGACGTGCTCCTGCTGCGACTGCGCGACGAGGATCTCGAATGCCTGGTCCGCGGGCACGCCCCGCAGCGCCATCACGATTCCCTTGGCCTGCTCGATGACCGCTCGGGACTTCATCGCCCTCGTCAGGCCCGAAACCTCGTTCCTGGCCAACTCCACGCTGCGGGCGCTCCTCAGCAGGCCCTCGATCGCCGTCGTGTAGACGAGCAGCACCACCGCGTCGAGTTCGCTGAACCCGTGATCCCCCTGCCCGTAGATGTTGAGTGTGCCGGC
>NZ_JBFUGT010000318.1:0-7297 GCF_056402775.1 Rhodococcus sp. P3_B8 | reverse complement strand
CACCCCGACCTCGGCCGCGCGCGGCCACGGCCCTCTCACGTCGTGGATCACGCAAATACACACGAGAAGCACACGCGCCGACTTTTGAAGTCACCCCCATTTCCTAAATCGATTGCCTAGGAACATCATGGGCGGTTGTTAAATCCATAATGTGATAAATTCGCTTTTCGCGAAACGCTCCTCGTTCTGAGCGCGATAGGCATCGCAAGCGGGGATCGACGATCCCGTGGATTCAGCACCAGGAAAGGCGCGGATTCTTATGGGTTTGCAGGAATCGACTTCATCGTCGCGTTCGAGGTAGGTGGCTGAGCGCCGCCTTCGGCGACGGCATCGGACCGAGTAATCAGGCCGCGGTGGCCCGGCTCACCTGRGGGCRKCCGGGCCACCGCCCTGATCAGCACGATCACCGGCCAGGTCCCCCTGYCCYGACCGCCATCCTMGGCCGTGAGGTGAGGCTCGGTCTRCGGAGGTGCTCGGTCGGCGGGCGACCGSGCAGTCGAGTCGACATTRCCTCCCCGAAATCGGGCCGGTCGAMCACGGAATAGCCTTGCGCGAAGCGTGGTTCGAGAAKGTGGGTCTCATGTCTACACAAGTTTTGCCAACATCGGAWATCCGAGAGTCCCGTGTCTGCATATTCATCTCACCGTGCACGAGGGTGACCGGTCTCGGAAATTCCCGGCCGCATGGACAAAGGAGGTGAACACCGAGTCTTCGAATCCTGCACGCCGGAGATCTTCCGTCAGTCCTCCGGCTTTGGTCTCACCACAAAGTCGTAGGGGGCCACGGGCGGGGCAACAACCTCAACCACACCTACTACCGGCGCGGCGCGTCGGTACCCCTCATCGCAGGTGAGGATTCCGCAAGGCGTACATGCCCATCGTACTGAACTCGATTGGCCACCAACATGAACCACCGTGCAGCTGTTGGGTGATCAGGTGCCCAGCCAGAGCCGTCGACGAGCGACCGTGGTCACCCGCTCGATCAGCACCGGCCGCAGCGGTGCCGGCGCAGCAACGTCGGAGGTACCCGGTGTCCGGAAGAACGCCGCGGTGTCCATCCCGAAATCGGCCCTGATGGCCTCGGCCGGGCCGCCGCCGTGGGCGCACCACCGCAATGCGAAGGCCACCATCCGGCTCAACTCGGTCGTGTCCGMGATCACCACCGCCCCTGGCGGTGCTGTGCACCGGTCGCCGCACAACGGGCCCGGGCCCACGTCTGTCGCGAACTCGGATACCCGGTGGCGGCGGCATCGCCGGCGACGGCCACCGGATCGAGGTGGGCACTCCGTCGGGTGGATCCTGGGCGTCGGACCCTATCCGTGACCGTGCGTCGTGGTGCGTCCTTCTTCGACTCCGCCACATCCTTCGGGATGGTTCCGCGGCGGCAAGATCGACGCTGCCATCCTTGGCGCGATGCAGGTGTCCCTGGTCGGGGACATCGCCAACTGAATGATCCCCGGCAAGATGGTCAAGGGAATGGGTGGTGCCATGGACCTTGTCCACGGGGCCAAGCGCGTCATCGTGCTCATGGAGCACGTCGCGAAGGACGGGGCGTTGAAGATCGTCAACGAGTGCTCTTTGCCGCTAACCGGCCGGCGGGTGGTCGAGCGGATCATCACGAACCTCGCCGTCATCGACATCACTGCGACGGACCTCACGCTGGTCGATCTCGCACCCGGCGTCCTTCCGACGAGGTGCGGGCGAAGACGGAGCCAGACCTGGTGCAGGCATGACTCCGGCATCAAGCGCAGTGAGCCGCCTTCGCTGCGGCCCAGGCGGATCCGGGATTGGCGCGGTTCGGGTGCTTGTCGAGGAGCGCGGCGTAGAGCTCCTCGGGAGTTGTCGTCGCCTCGCGCAGCGCGTCGAAGTCTTCAAGGTAGGACAACGTCTCGACAATGTCAGACGGGTCGTCGGGATAGTCGCTGTGCTTATGTCCTGCCACCGCAACTCGGGCATCGAGCTGTGACAGTCGCTCGAGGGCGGATCGCCAGTTGTCCCGCGATTGCGGAGTGGTCTCGGCGAGGTAGGGATGCGTGTGGTTGTAGACGACGTCGCCGCCGACGATCAAGCTCAGGTCAGGCACCCACACGACCGTCGTGCCCTCGGTGTCCGTGAAGCCCGTTGGGAGGATCTGGAGCTCATGACCGTCGAGCTCCAGCGCCGCCGACTCGATGACGTCGGGCACGTGCAGTGGTGACGGGATCTCACCGGGGAACAGCCTGTTCCAGAACGCGTCCACCATCTCAGGCGAGGCATGCTTCTCGGCTTGTGCGACGGTGCCGGCGGTTGCGACGGCAGTGGCGCCCTCGAACCGGTTGAGCAGTTGTCCGATGCCGAAGAAGTGGTCCCCATGTCCGTGGGTGGAATAGATCTGAGTCAGATTGCGATCGAAGGAGGCGACCCACTCGACCAGTTCCTCGTTCTGCGCCGCCGTCGTGAAGGTGTCGATCAAGATCGCGTCGCGGGGCCCATAGACGAGGGTTGACGTGTTCGTCACCCACTGGAGGTCGGCCGGCCCGTATGGGAGGTCACGAGTCAGGGAGGGGCGGCGGTTGACGAGGACGGCGTAGTTCAGGCCCTCGGCATCGCTGGGCGGCTGGTGGCTCATCGTTGTTCTCCTCTTCGGACGGCGGTCTGTTTGACTGTCATGAGGTACGCGAGCTCGACTCGCCACTTCGCATCGACATATGCATTAATCTTACATATATGTTGCTTGATCGGCGCCTTCACCGTCTCCTCGGCAGGGGGCGGCACGGCCAGCACCCCTTGTGGTACATAGCCAAACCTATTACGGTTATGTTGTCAATCGATCCAGATGCACGATGGCGTGTGCTCGGAAACGGTCCCACCCGCCGCATCAAGACATATCCATAGGGAGTTTTCATGGCCGACGCGGCGGTTGTGCAAGTCATCGACACTGCGGTTACCAGGCGCGGTGACGGTCAGTTCATGGCGGTCTTCGTCCACGGCTTCCTCGACGACCGGCACGTCTGGGATAACGTCGTCTCGCAACTGGACGCACCGCAATTCGAGTTCGTCCAAATCGATCTCGCCGGCAGCGGCGCACGGGCCGATGCCGAGGGGCCGTTCGACTACGACCACTTCGCGGCCGACGTCGGAGCGGTCGTGGACCACATCGGCAAGCCCTTCGTCATGATCGGGCACAGCATGGGATCGGCCATCGCAGAGCTGGTCGCCGCCGCCCGCCCGAACCGCGCCATGGGTCTCCTCCTGCTGGCTCCGGTGCCGCTGGCGGGAGTCGGCATGCCCGCCGAGGCCATCGAGTCGTTCCGCGGGCTCGGCGGGGACAAGGAGGGGCAATGCGCCTTGCGCAAGCAGCTCTCCGCCGGGATGCCTGGCCCGGAACTCGAACGGATTGTCACCGCCGGCGCGCAACTACGGCCCGATGTCGTTGCGGCGTTGGCAGATTGCTGGAACGGTGGGCACCCGGACGGTGTCAGCCCGTCTCGCTACGCGGGCGCGGGGCTCGTTCTGACGGGTGCCGCGGACCCGTTCGTCACCGCCGACGTCGTATCGGCGGGCGTGACGTCGCGGTTGCCGCAGGCCACCACGGCCGTGGTCGAGGGCGCCGGGCACTGGCCGCACATGGAACAAGCCTCCGCGGTCGCCGCTCAGACCAGTGAATTCCTCGAACGAACCGCCGCCGAGTTCCTGGCCGAAGCCCGGGAGCAGGGATGGACGCAAGCCTTCGCGGACAAGACCGAGTCCAGCTTCGCCGAGAAGTTCACCGAAGACGTCGTGCTCGAGGCTAGCGCATTGCAACGGCCGGCGGAGGGCCGCGACCTGGTGAAGGTCATTCTGGCAACAGCCAGCGGGATCTAYGAGTCATTGACGTTCACCCACGAAGCCAGCCACGGCTCGCGCACCTACCTCGAATGGGAAGCGACTGCGTTCGGCGGGCTGAAGCTGTTCGGAATCACGGTTCTGAGCAAGAACGAGGACGGCAAGATCGCGCGCGCGGCGATTCACCATCGGCCGCTCGGCGCCCTGCAGAAGTTCTCCGGTGAGCTACGTCAGCGACTCGACGGCACGGTCGATTCGAGCTACTTCCACGGCGACTGACCGGCTCTACCACCGGCGCGCGACGAGCTCGGTTCAGTCCTCGCCGCGCGCCGGCACCGACTCGGGCTTGCGCCTGCGCGCGCGGGAGGCACGCAAATTGACCGCGTTGCCGCACAAGCGCGCGTCATGCCACACGGCACTGGTGTTGCGCGAACGGTCGTAGAACGCCCCACCGCACCGCTCGTTGCGGCAGATTTTGAACCTGCGCCAGATGTCCTGTTGCTGGGCAACGAACGCCTCGATCAGGACGATCGCGGCAACCCGCCGCCACCCTTCTGCACGCGGCTCCAATTTCACCGTGCCGTCCGGATCCACCCGGGCGCCCATCGTGGCCGAGTGCATCCGCGCCGCGGCGAGGCTCGGATCGGCGCGCGTGGCGAGGAGGGCATGAAGGTCGGCTCGCAGGTCACGCAGGGGTTCGAGATCGCGTTCCCGGATGACGATCCGATCTTGCGCGGCGTCGTTCATCGCGGACCATGACTCCAGGGCTGCGTCCAGCCACCTCTGAGCGCTGTCGAGATCACCCAGCAGGTCGGCCTGCCGTGGGCGGCCGATCGGCCTCGTGTTGAGCAGGTCTTGGACGAAACCGAGACCGCCGGGAGCGCCCATCAGCTCGTAACGCTCTGTTGCTGGCCATGTCATAGTCGCTACCCTACCCGGATTCACGCCCTCCTTCGCTGTAACCGTTGTCACTACGGTTCTGTCTACGGATACCCGGAAACGAATCGATGCCCACCTACTAGACAAGGGTGTACGGATTATGGTTATGTCATGGGTGTCAGGTGCATCTTCCTGATGCTTATGTCACAGCCCCCTCCGCGAGCGTTGATGCCGCGGCGGAGGTCAACCGAACGATTGGACGGTACATCGTGGTGTACGGCTCCTCATTGGAACAACAGCGAGGCCCGTTCGGGGTCGAACGCGAGGACGACCTGGCGATGACCACCAGGGACGGAGTCGTGCTTCGGGCCGACGTGTACCGTCCAGAGAAGCCGGGCCGATATCCAGTGCTGGTGCGCCGCACGCCCTACGGGAAACGCGTGAACGACCTCGCCGCAGACTTCAGCGAGGCCCACTACTTCGCATCACACGGTTATGTGGTGGTTGTCCAGGACACCCGTGGGCGCTTCGCCTCCGAAGGTGCCTGGTACCCGTTCATCTACGAGGCACAGGACGGCTACGACACGATCGAATGGGCCGCAGCCCTGCCCGGTACGACGGGGGCTGCCGGGACCTTCGGCCAGTCCTACGGCGCGATCAGCCAATACCTCGCGGCTACCCAGCGACCACCACACCTACGGACCTGCATCCCGGTCTCGGCGTATCAACTCGCGTTCGAGAACTACTGGTACAACGGCGGCGCGCTCGAACTCGGCTGGATGCTCAGCTATTTCGTGAACATGGCGGAGGCCGTGCTCGCCGCTGGGGGTGACGACGAGGCGATCGACGAGCTGACGAAGCTGAAGGTCGATCCGGCAGTGCGGTTCTCCGCGCTGACCGAGGACACGCTGCGACACCTGCCGCTGAGCGATTGGGCGGACCGCCTCGGCCGGGGTGCGCCGTTCCTGAACGATATCCTCGCGCACCCGGCCGACGGCCCGTACTGGTGGGCGACGGACCTCAGCCGGCAGTTGTTCAACATCGACGTGCCGATGCTGCACGTCGGTTCCTGGTACGACATCGCCAACCGGGACACGCCGAAATTCTTCACCGGCCTACGTGAGTCCGCGCTGGACGCGCGGAACGGTCATGCACTGATCATGGGCCCGTGGGCGCACCAGCTGCCGTTCAACCAGCCGACCTCCGGGGGCACCGGTGACATCGACTTCGGGCCCGAAGCCGCCATCTCCCTCGTCGACATCGAGCGCCGTTGGTTCGACCGCTACCTCAAGGACGACACCACCGAACTGCCGAGCCCGCCCGTCCGGATCTTCGTCATGGGCGAGAACCGATGGCGCGACGAACAGGAGTGGCCGCTCGCGCGCACCGCGTACACGCCGTACTACCTCCACAGCGACGGCTCGGCGAACACGCTGAACGGCGATGGGATCGTGTCCACCGACCTACCCGCGGACGAGCCCGCGGATCGCTACCGGTACGACCCAGACGACCCCGTTCCGACGGCGGGCGGCCGGTTCGTCGGTGGCGGAGTGGCCGACCAGCGGAAGAACCAGTCCCGCGCCGACGTGCTGGTCTACACCGGAGCGGAACTGACCGAGGAGCTCGAAATCACGGGTCCCATCACCGTCTGCCTGCACGCGATGACGACCGCCCAGGACGCAGACTTCGTCGCGGTGCTCTCCGATGTCCGTCCCGACGGCTATGCCCAGAATCTCGCCGAAGGCATCGCGCGCGGCCAATTCCGCGAATCCTTCATCAATCCAACGCCATTGGAGCCCGGCACACCCTACGAGTTCACGATCCAGCTCTGGAACATCAGCCACGTATTCCATGCCGGCCATCGCATCCGGCTCCACATCACCTCCAGCGACTTCCCCCGGTGGGACCGCAATGCCGGTACCGGCGCCCCGATCGGCACCGACACCACCTTGCGCATCGCCGAGCAAACCGTCCTGCACGACAGCCGGCACCCCTCCYGAATCGTGCTTCCCGTCGTGCCCCGCCCAAACAAGAAGGATTGAACTGCTGTGGACAAAGTTGTCGAATCGGCCGAGGAGGCCGTTCGCGATGTCGGCGATGGAGCGTCCCTCGCGGTAGGCGGCTTCGGACTGTGCGGCATTCCGAGCGTGTTGATCGCGGCGCTGTTGYGGCGAGGGGTGACCGACCTCGAGGTGGTCTCCAACAACTGCGGCGTGGACGACTGGGGTCTCGGCCTTCTCCTGCGCGAACACCGCATCCGCCGGATGACCTCGTCCTACGTCGGGGAGAACAAGGAGTTCGCGCGCCAGTACCTCGCCGGCGAGCTCGAAGTCGAGCTGACGCCGCAGGGCACTCTCGCCGAGCGGTTGCGTGCCGGGGGTTCCGGCATCGCCGCGTTCTACACCCGAACCGGTGTCGGCACCTCGGTCGCCGAGGGTGGGCTCGCGTGGCGATATGACTCGGCGGGCGGCGTAGCGATTGCCTCCCCCGCCAAGGAAACGAGGAATTTCGGCTCGGATGAGCACGGTTTCGAGGGCGAATTCGTCCTCGAAACCGGCATACGCAGCGACTTCGGGCTCGTCCGCGCCTGGCGCGGAGATCGGCCGGAGATCGGC
>NZ_JBFUGT010000317.1:0-7299 GCF_056402775.1 Rhodococcus sp. P3_B8 | reverse complement strand
GTCCACCGATCACAAGGACGGACATTCCAAGGCGCACGAGGCCCATGGGCCCGCCGACCACAAACGCGAATTCCGCCGCAAGACGGGATAAACGACACATCGTCCGGATAAAAAGAAACACCCTCCAATTTTTTGGAGGGTGTTTCAATTTGTAGCCCCGACGGGATTCGAACCCGCGCTACCGCCTTGAGAGGGCGGCGTCCTAGGCCGCTAGACGACGGGGCCAGGAACTTTGTTTTGCTTTGGAAGCTCAGCAAGCATAGCTTCCAGAAGTTCGGAGTCAAAATCGGCCGAACTTCCGCTGGGGTACCAGGACTCGAACCTAGAATGGCGGTACCAGAAACCGCTGTGTTGCCAATTACACCATACCCCAATGGCCGTTCTCGAACCGCTGAGCTTCTGGGCTCTGCGGCCCGCCTCGGGCCGAAGAAGAGATTACCAGCCTACTGCCGGGATTTACCAAATCGTATGGTCAGAGGCTGTTTTTGCACCCTTTTCGGCCCGAGAGCGGCGTTCTAGCCGGCGATGCCGGCTCGCGCAGAGCGCAGCCGGGACAGCGAGACGTCGCGTCCGAGCAGTTCCATCGATTCGTAGAGCGGCGGGCTGATGTGCGAGCCCGTGACGGCCACCCGCACCGGAGCGAACGCCTTACGTGGCTTGAGGCCCAATTCGTCCACGAGAGCGGTCTTGAGGGCCTCTTCCAGTGAGGCCGCATCCCATGCCTCGACTGCGTCCAGCGACGCGAGGGCGGCGTCGAGAACCGGTGCGGAGTCGGCGCCCAGGTTCTTGGCAGCGGCGGCTGGGTCGATCGCGAAGTCGGCCTCGTCGACGAACAGGAACTTCAGCAGTTCCCAGGCGTCGGACAGGACCACGATGCGCGTCTGGACCAGGTCGGCGGCGGTCGCGAAGACGGACTCGTCCACGGTCTCCCCGAGATGGCCGTGGAGCGTCAGGAACGCGCGCAGGCGCGCGGCGAAATCAGCGGGCTCGAGCAGCCGGATGTGCTCGGCGTTGATCGCGTCGGCCTTTTTCTGGTCGAACCGGGCGGGATTGGAATTGACCTTGGAGATATCGAAGGCGGCGACCATCTCGTCCAGCGAGAACACGTCGTGGTCGTCGGAAATGCCCCAGCCCAGCAGCGCCAGGTAATTCAACAATCCCTCGGGGACGAAACCGCGGTCGCGATGGATGAAGAGATTCGACTCGGGATCACGCTTGGACAGTTTCTTGTTGCCCTGACCCATGACGAACGGCAGATGCCCGAACTTCGGAGTGAAATCTGCGACGCCGATCCGCTGCATCGCCTCGTAGAGGGCGAGCTGCCGCGGCGTCGACGACAGCAGGTCCTCGCCGCGCAGGACGTGTGTGATCTTCATCAACGCGTCGTCGACCGGGTTGACCAACGTGTACAGCGGAATCCCGTTGCCGCGGGTGAGGGCGAAGTCGGGAACGGTTCCGGCCTTGAACGTCGTCTCGCCGCGCACGAGGTCGTCCCACGTCAGGTCGTGGTCCGGCATCCGGAGCCGGACCACGGGTTTGCGGCCCTCGTCGAGGAACGCCTGCCTCTGCTCCGGTGTCAGATCACGATCGAAGTTGTCGTAGCCGAGCTTGGGATCGCGGCCGGCCGCCTTGTGCCGCTCCTCGACCTCCTCGGGCGTCGAGAACGACTCGTACGCCTCGCCCGCCGCGAGCAGTTTCGCGACGACGTCCAGATGCAGGTCCCGTCGCTGGGACTGACGGTAGGGCTCGTACGGTCCCCCGACCTCCGGGCCCTCATCCCAGTTCAGTCCGAGCCAGCGCAGCGCGTCCAGGATCGCCTGGTACGACTCCTCGCTGTCACGGGCAGCATCGGTGTCCTCGATGCGGAACACGAACGACCCACCGTTATGACGGGCGAACGCCCAGTTGAACAGGGCGGTTCGGACGAGCCCCACATGCGGGGTTCCGGTGGGCGACGGGCAGAAACGGACGCGAACTTCGCTTGTGGTCATGGCTCACTTGGGTCGACGCTGGGAAAACGGACTCCTACAGGCTAGTCCGCTCCCGATGTCGACACGAGAGCCGTCAGCGCTTGGCGGTCACCGGGTTAATGAGGGTGCCGATGCCACCGATGGTCACGCTCACACTCTGGCCGTCCACGATCGGCCCGACGCCTTCCGGGGTGCCTGTGAGGATGACRTCGCCCGGGAGCAGCGTCATGACGGCCGACACCCATTCGATGATCTTCGGAATGTCGTGCAGCAGAAGCGAAGTGTTGCTCCGCTGCTTCACCACTCCGTCCACCTCGGTGGTGATGTCGACGTCGGAGGCGTCGAGCCGGGTCTCGATCCACGGCCCGAGTGGGCAGAACGTGTCGTGGCCCTTCGCTCTCGTCCACTGCCCGTCGTGGCGCTGGTGGTCGCGGGCCGTCACGTCGTTGGCGGCCGTGTACCCGAGCACCACGTCGAGAGCCTTGGCAGCGGGCACGTCCTTGCAGGGGCGTCCGATGACGACCGCGAGTTCTCCTTCGTAATGAACTTCATTGGAGGACTTCGGCAGGACGATTGCGGCGTCGGGGCCCACGATCGAGGTGTTGGGCTTGAGGAAGATCACAGGATCGGCCGGCGCCTCTCCTCCCATTTCGGCGGCGTGGGCGGCGTAGTTCTTTCCGATCGCGACGACCTTGCTGGCGAGGATCGGTGCCAGCAGTCGCACGTCGGCGAGCGGCCAGCTCCGGCCGGTGAAAGTGGGGGTGCCGAACGGGTGCTCGGCGATCTCCTTCGCGATCCGGGACTCCTTGTCCCCCTCGATACTGACGAACGCAACACCATCGGGACTTGCCACTCGACCAAGACGCATGACGCCGAGTCTATCGGCCCGGGTGCACCGCCGTGCCGGGACGCCGCGGGACGGGAGGTATAGACTCCGCATGTTCCCCAATATATGAGACTTCAATCCTAGATATTGAGATGACATGACAGCATCGCTCGACACGCCGTCCGCCGTCGGAACTGCCCGCAGATGGTGGATGCTCACCCTCGGGATGTTCGCCCAGGCCGCACAGGCGGTCTTCGTCAACGGCGTCGCCTTCCTGATCCCCGAACTCCAGGAGAATCACGGGCTCAGCCTCGCCCGTACCGGACTCCTCGTCGCCGCACCCACCCTCGGAGTCATGCTGACGCTGATCGCGTGGGGCGCCCTCGCCGATCGCTACGGCGAACGCCGAGTGCTGGCCGCCGGGATGGCGGCCACGGCGGCCGCGGGAATCGGCGCGGCCCTGTCCGGATCACTCACGGCCACCGCGGCCTTCCTGCTGCTCGGCGGCATGGCGGCCGCCTCGGCGAATGCCGCGAGCGGACGCGTCGTCGTCGGATGGTTCCCGCCCGAGCGCCGCGGACTGGCGATGGGTATCCGGCAGATGTCGCTGCCGCTCGGCATTGCCTGCGCTGCGCTGACGCTGCCCTCGGTCGCACACGACCACGGCATCGGATGGGCGCTCGCGCTGCCCGCCATCCTGTGCGCGACCGCCGCGCTGGCCTGTGCACTCTGGGTTGTCGATCCGCCCAGGCCGAGCCGAAGCGCCGCGGCAAATCTCGGCATGCTCGCGAATCCGTACCGCGACAGCGGAACTCTGTGGCGCATCCACGCCGTCTCGGTGCTGCTCGTCGTGCCCCAGTACACGGTGTGGACGTACGCGCTCGTGTGGCTGATCTCCGAAAGGCATTGGGAAGCAACGGCGGCAGGCCTGATCGTGACAGTCGCCCAGATCCTCGGCGCGTTCGGCCGGATGGGGGTCGGTTTCTGGTCCGACGTGGTGGGCAGTCGTATGCGTCCGCTTCGCTGGGTCGCCGTCGCCGGCGGAGTGTCCATGGCGGCGCTCGCCGTGACGGATGCAATGGATACGCCGGTGGCGATCGTGGCGCTGCTCGCGGCGTCCGTCGCGACGGTGGCACCGAACGGCCTCGCCTTCACCGCGGTCGCCGAGATCGCGGGCCCGTTCTGGGGCGGACGCGCGCTCGGTGTCCAGAACACCGGTCAGTTCGTCGCGGCCTCGCTCGTTCCCCCGGTGTTCGGCGCACTGATCGGAATCGTCGGCTTCCCGGTGACTTTCGCCATAGCCGCGGCATTTCCGGCCGCCTCGATACCACTGATCCCCGTGGCCCGGTCCGAAGATCGGGCCACGGGGATCGAGGGAGACAAGATCGAATCGCGGTCCTAGAGGGCGGCAGCGATCCGGTCGCCGACCTCCGACGTGACGACCTTCGAGTCGCCGCGGGACGCCAGATCGGCCTCGACGGCGGCCTCGATGCGCGCGGCATCGCCGTCCCGGCCGACGTGACGCAGCAGCAGCGCCGCGGACAGGATGGCCGCCGTGGGATCCGCGATCCCCTGGCCGGCGATGTCCGGGGCGCTGCCGTGCACCGGCTCGAACATCGACGGGTTCGTCCCCGACGCGTCGATGTTCCCCGACGCCGCCAGTCCGATGCCTCCCGTGACCGCACCCGCGAGGTCGGTGATGATGTCGCCGAACAGGTTGTCCGTGACAATCACGTCGAATCGCGACGGATCGGTGACCATGTAGATGGTGGCCGCGTCGATGTGGCAGTACGCCGTCTCCACGTCCGGGTATTCGGCCGACACCGTCTCCACGGCACGCGTCCAGATCGCACCGGCGTTGGAGAGGACGTTCGTCTTGTGGATCAGGGTGACGTGCTTACGCCGGGTCTGCGCGAGCGCGAACGCGTACCGCACAACCCGCTCGGCACCGAACCACGTGTTGATCGACACCTCGGTCGCGATCTCGTGCGGGGTGCCGACGCGGATCGCGCCACCGTTGCCGGTGTACGGACCCTCGGTGCCCTCGCGCACGACCACGAAGTCGATGTCCGGCTGCGCCGCGAGCGGCGACTTCGATCCCGGATACAGCTGGGACGGACGCAGATTCACGTGATGATCCAACGCGAATCGCATGTTCAGCAGCAGCCCCCGCTCGAGCACACCCGGCGTCACCGACGGGTCGCCGATGGCGCCCAGCAGAATCGCGTCGTGCTCGCGGATCGCCGCGAGATCGGCATCCGGGAGCAGTTCCCCGGTGGCGTTGTATCGACGGGCACCGAGGTCGTACTCGGTGGTCTCGAGATCGGGTACGAGCTTCCGCAGCACCTTCAGTGCCTCGGCCGTGACCTCGACACCGATGCCGTCACCCGGAATGACCGCAAGCTTCATGAACGCCTCACTTCACATAGAGCTGTGCGCGTGCCACGACAACAGGGGTCGTGACACGCGCACAGTGGGGATTAGGCCAGGTTGACGAGCTCGATCTTGGTGGCGCCGACAGCGGTCGAGATCGCGTCCCGCACCTCGCTCGGCACCTCCCGGTCGACGCGGAGGAGGATGGTCGCACCCTCGCCCTCGGCGTCCTGGCTGAGCTGCGCAGCCTGGATGTCGATGCCGGCGTTGCCGAGCTGCGTGCCGATCTTGCCCAGCGCGCCGGGCTGATCGGTGTAGTTCACCACCAGGTTGAGACCCTCGGCGCGCAGTTCGAAGTTGCGGCCGTTGATGTTGACGATCTTCTCGACCTGCTGCGGGCCGGTCAGCGTGCCCGAGACGTTGATGACGCTGCCGTCGCCGAACACGGCGCGCAGGTCCACCACGCTGCGGTGGTTGGGGCTTTCGGCGGCCTTGGTGACCTCGGCCGTGACGCCGCGCTCTTCCGCGAGTGCGGGAGCGTTGACGAACGTGACCGCGTCCTCGATGACGGCGGAGAACACACCGCGCAGAGCCGAGAGCGCGAGCACCTCGACGTCCTCGGAGGCCAGCTCGCCGCGCACGTCGACGGAGAGGTTGACGGGCAGTTCACCCGACAGGGCCCCGATGAGCACACCCTGCTTGCGGACGATCTCGAGCCACGGGGCAACTTCCTCGCCCACGGCGCCACCCGACACGTTGACCGCGTCGGGAACGAAATCGCCTGCGAGAGCGAGCAGTACGGACTTCGCAACGTCGGTTCCGGCGCGGTCCTGAGCCTCGCTCGTGGAGGCACCGAGGTGCGGCGTCACGACGACCTCGGGCAAGTCGAACAACGGGCTGTCGGTGCAGGGCTCGGTCTCGAACACGTCGAGGCCCGCGGCGCGCACGTGACCCGACTTGATGGCCTCGGCCAGCGCTGCCTCGTCGATCAGACCGCCACGGGCGGCGTTGACGATGACGACGCCCTTCTTGGTCTTCGCCAGGTTCTCCGTGCCGAGCAGTCCCTTGGTCTCGGGAGTCTTGGGGAGGTGCACGGAGATGAGGTCGGCGCGCTCGAGCAACTCGTCGAGGGTGACGAGCTCGATGCCGAGCTGCGCGGCACGGGCGGCCGACACGTAGGGGTCGTACGCGATGACGTGCGTCTCGAACGCGGCGAGACGCTGCGCGAACAGCTGGCCGATGCGGCCGAGGCCGACGACGCCGACGGTCTTGCCGAAGATCTCGACACCGTTGAACTTGCTGCGCTTCCATTCGCGGTCGCGCAGGGTGGCGTCGGCCGCGGGGATCTGGCGCGCGGTGGCGAGCATCAGCGCGACTGCGTGCTCGGCGGCCGTGTGGATGTTGGACGTCGGCGCGTTGACGACCATGACACCACGCTCGGTGGCGGCGGGCACGTCGACGTTGTCGAGACCGACGCCGGCCCGGGCGACGATCTTGAGCTTGGTACCGGCCGCCAGGACCTCGGCGTCCACGGTGGTGGCGGAACGGACGAGGATCGCGTCGGCCTCGGGCACCGCCGCGAGCAGGGCCGGGCGATCAGGTCCGTCGACCCATCGCACCTCCACACCGTCGCCCAATGCCTCGACGGTGGACGGCGCGAGCTTGTCGGCGATCAGAACTACAGGACGGCCTGGCTGGCTCACGTGCAAACTCCCTGAATAGGTGGGTGTGGGGGTGTTTTAACCACACACAGCTTAGTCCGCCCTCACAGGGAAACCGCATCCTGGTCCGCGATACCACATAGTGGACGCCTGCAACAACGGAATCGGACACGAAACAACACCGGCCCAATGTCATATCGGGGGCCTCTGACGAGACCGATGCGACATCGGGCCGGCGGTTCGGTGGAACTGTAAAGCAGTGAAACCTAGGCGGTTTCGGTGATCGGGCGGTCGACCCAGCTCATCAGGTCGCGCAGCTTCTTGCCGGTGACCTCGATGGGGTGCTCGGCGTTGGCCTTGCGCAGGCCCTCGAGCTCGGTGTTGCCGTTCTCGACGTTGGCGACGAGGCGGCGAGTGAACTCACCCGACTGGATGTCGGCCAGGATCGCCTTCATGCGCTCCTTGGTGC
>NZ_JBFUGT010000316.1:0-7308 GCF_056402775.1 Rhodococcus sp. P3_B8 | reverse complement strand
GGCTTGGAGCCCTCGCCGCTGGCAGCCAAGTATCTGCAGGTGGAGGCATACGGCGCAACAAGGCCGTCCCGGTAGACGGACCCGAAAGGCTGACCTGAATGAATGCGGGAGATCTGCGAAAGACATAGTCGGCGTTGACTACAGGACGCCAGCGCCCCGGCGACACATCCCCGTTTCTCAGGCGTCGAGACGGAGAGTCCATGCGATTCGGCGAAATGCTTCGCGTCCCCGGCCCGGTTTCGTGTCGCGGGTTCGCCTACCGGACCGTTGGAGGTGTGCCGGGGCGCGCGGGTGCCGATACTCGAATTCTCAGTTCCAGTCGACCGACCCATGGAGTACAGATGACGCCTTCCTTCCCTCCGCTCGCCGCGTCGGTCCATGCCGCTGTGGCCGACGCCGTGGCGGTCGTGCGCATCGAGCGACCGCCTGCCAACGCTTTCGATCCTGCGCTGATAGCGGAATTGCTCGACACCCTGAAGCCGCTCGCGGCGAACACCGACGTGCGGTGCATCGTGCTGCGCGGAACGGGACGCTTCTTCGTGGCCGGCGCCGACATCCGAGTGATGCGCGAACTGTCGGAGGAGACGCAGCACGCGATGCGGCCCTGGATCGAGGTGCAGCAGGTCCTCGAGACCGCTCCGAAACCCGTGCTGGCAGCCCTCAACGGGCACGCACTCGGCGGCGGAGCGGAGTTGTCACTGGCCTGTGACGTGCGGGTGATGGCGGCGTCGGCGTCGATCGGGTTCCCGGAAATCGGCCTCGGACTGTTTCCCGGGGCCGGCGGCAGTCAGCGCTTGCCCCGCTTGCTCGGCGCGCATCGAGCGAAGCTCCTCATGATGGAGGGTCGGCGCCTGTCCGCCGACGAGGCCAGGCGGATCGGCTTGGTGGACGAGGTGGTACCCGACGACGAATTCGACGCGCGGATAGACCGTCTCGCCGCCGAGTGGGCGGCGAGACCGACGGCCGCAATCGGCCTGCTCAAGCGGGTGGTCGAAGCGGGGCGGATACTCCCACTCGATCAGGCACTGGACGCGGAATTTGCGGGTGTCCTCGACCTCATTCGCACGGCCGACGCCGCCGAGGGGCTACAAGCCTTCCTCGACAAGCGACCGCCGCGTTTCACTGGCCGCTGACCTTGCTCGCCACCTCACCCGAAGGATGCTCATGACACACTCGATCGGACGGCGAGCGTTGCTCGCCGTCGCGGCAGTGGCGGCTCTCGCCGTCGCCTCGACGTCCTGTACCCGGCCCGCGACCGAAGCAGCGCAGGGGAGCGGGCTGATCCGCATCTCCGTGGGCGTCGATCCGTCGTATGCGCCGATTTTCCTCGCCGACGCCGAGGGCATGTTCGACGACGCCGGACTGGACGTTCAGGTGATGCAGACCGAAGGCGGAGCGGCCGGCGCGCAGAACGTCGTGGCAGGGACTTCGGAATTGTCCGGGAACGCCGACTCCACGGCGCTCACCGTCATGGCCGCGAATCCGTCGCTGCGCGCGCTCGGTGTGTTCGAGGATTCCGACCGCTACTTCCAGGTGGTCCTGCGCGAGGGCGTGGAGCCGAAGGACATCGAGACGATGGGTGTGTTCCCCGGTATCGGGCTCTACTTCACCGACTTGTATCTGCGGAGCCTCGGGCGAGATCCGGCATCGGTCAAGCTCGTGAACACCAGTCCACCCGAGCAACCGGCGCTGCTCGCTCGCGGTGACATCGACGGATTCCTGTCGTTCGATCCGTGGGTCGAGCAGGCCGTGGCGACAGGTGGTCGTGTCGTCGCTACGACCGGTGACTTCGGCGCCAAGTATTCACAGTGGATCCTGGCGTCCGATTCGTGGTTGTCGGCGAACGAGGACGTCGCGGCCCGGGTCTTCGACGTGATCGCCGAGGCTGCTGCAATTACCGATGCCGACCCGGACCGAGCTGCCAAGGCGATCTCCGACTCGATCCAGATGGATCCGGCCGAGGCCCGTCGGACCGTCTCCCAGATCGATTTCGGAGTGCGCGACTTCACGGACGACGACGTGGCACGAGCGAATCAACTGGTCACCTTCTTCCGAGGCCAGGGCAAGATCACAGGAGAAGTCGATACCTCGAGCGTTCTGCTCCGTGGGTGGGTCACAGACCACCTGAACCAACCCCCGGCCTGACGCTCGGCGACGACGCGTCCGTCCGGTTCGGTCAGCAGAACAGATCGATTCACTGGTACGGGAATGCGACGTAGGTTCGGGTCCAGTGAACGGGCGGACGCCCGCTGGGAACAATGAAACGGAGTCCTTCTGGTGGAAAGCGCAATTCGCGTGGTGGAGTTGTCCAGCCCGCTGAGCCGATTCGCCGGCCGCATCCTGGTCGGACTGGGATACGAGGTCGTTCTGGTCGAACCGCCGGAGGGCGATCCGACCCGACGGGAACTGGACGGCCACGCATTCACGCACTGGCACGCCGGAAAGAAATCCGTCGCGATCGACGTCGAGACAGCCATGGGCCGTGCGGAACTGGCGCGCCTGGTGGCCGGGGCGGACGTTTACCTCGATGGCAGCGCCGTCGGCGACGAGCCGATCGAGCCGGCACCGGGATCGGTCGTTCACGTACGAGTCACACCCTTCGGCGTCGACGGTCCGCGCCGCCAGTGGTGCGCCACCGACCTGACGCTCGCGGCCCTCGGCGGAATGCTCGCTCAAGTGGGTGAACCTGATGGGCCCCCGCTGTCGCTACCTCAGGGCCAAGCCGAACAGCTCGCAGGGGTGAACGCCGCGATCGCGGCGTTGCTCGGACTCCGGTCGCGACGTCAGGGCCCGGTCCCCCTGATCGACGTCTCCGCACAGGAATGCGTGGCGGCAGGCCTCGAGGCCGGCGCCCTGGCCTATCTCCACGAGGATCGCGTCCCGGACCGACCCGGCCGGGTGCACCCGTTGGTACCGCACGGCCTGTTCCGGGCCGCCGACGGCTATGTCGGTGGCGGGCTCGGCGGAAGTCCCCGAATGTGGGACGCGCTGGTCTCCTGGCTGGTCGAGGAGGGTGCCCAGGAGGATCTGGACGACCCGAAATGGGCTGACCCCGTCGAGCGGAAAGAGCACCAGGACCACATCTTCGCCGTGCTGCAGGGTTTCCTCGACAAGTGGCCGAAGGAGGACTTCGCGCGGGCGGCGCAACAACGCAAGCTGCCGTGGTCCGCCGTCGTCCGACCGGACGAACTGTTGTCCAACCCCCAACTCCAGGCCCGCGACTTCTTCGTCGACGTCGACGAGCCCGGGTCCACCGTACGAGATCTGGGCTTCTCCTTCCCCTTCCCGGAAGGAGGGAGGACCCGGGCCCTGCCGGTTTCCCCGCTCGGTGCGCACCAGGTTCTCCTCGACGAGCCGGAACCCGAAGTCCTCGAACCGACCGTGACCGCACCCGGCCCCGACCTGCTGCCCCTGTCGGGCATCCGGGTCCTGGACCTCACCTGGGTTCTCGCCGGTCCCTACTGCACTCAGATCCTCGCGGACCACGGCGCCGACGTCATCAAAGTCGAGTCGTCGGGCCGACCCGACCCGACACGGTTCGCGCCGTTCATGCACCTGTCCCGCGGACCACACGACGATCCGAACACCAGCGGGTACTTCAACGACGTCAACAGGAACAAGCGCAGCATCACTCTGGACACGCGTTCCGAGGCAGGACTGGCCGTGCTCGCCGACCTCGTGGCGCAGTCCGACGTGGTGGTCGAGAACTTCAGTTCGTCGGTGATGGAGAAGATGGGCTTCGGGTACGAACGACTGCGGTCCTTACGTCCGGACATCGTGTACGTCTCCATGTCGGGAACCGGTCACACCGGACCGCGACGCGACTGGGTCACCTACGCGGACATCGTCTCCGCGGCCACCGGACTGACCGCTCTCACCGGGTGGAGTGCCGATGACGTCGTCGGAGTGATTTACGGTCATGGCGACATCGTCGCAGGATTACACGGCGCCGCAGCGGTTCTCGCCGCCCTCGAGCACCGAGATCGCACCGGCTGCGGTCAGCACATCGATCTCTCCCAGCTGGAGGCGATGGCGTCACACATGGGCACTAGTGTCGTGCAGGCGACGGGTGCCGGACAGCTTCCTGTTCCGCTCGGCAATGCTCATCCCGACATGTCACCGCACAGCGTCTTCCGCTGCCTCGGACCCGACCGCTGGTGCGCGGTCACCGTTCGTGACGACGCGGACTGGACCAGATTGTGCGCGGTGATCGGCCGCCCGCAATGGGCCACGGACGAGCGTTTCCGCACGCCCGGGGCGCGACGGGCGCACGAAGCCGACATCGCGGCAGCGATCACGGCATGGACGTCGCCGCGGCCTGCCGATCTCGTCGCTGAGCAACTCCAGCAGGCGGGCGTCCCCGCCGGGGCCGTGCAGAACGGGCGGGACCTCGTCGAAGCCGATCCGCATCTGCGTGCCCGCGGTTACTACGTGCCCGCCGTCCATCCCCGTGCGGGAGCCTTTCTCCACCAGGGCGCTCCGATCCGGGTCGGGAAAGCCGTCACGATCCGGCAACCGGCGCCGGTGCTGGGCGCGGACACCGATGCCGTGCTCCGCGAGGTCACCGGTTACTCCGCGGAGACCGTTGCGCGGCTGCGAGCCGACTCGGTCCTCACCTGAGCCGGTCACTTCGATCAGGCTTTTCCACTCGACAGCACTCCAGAAGGACAGAACATGCGTGCAGCCCGCTTTCACACATTCGGACAAGACCCGATCATCGACGACGTCGAGGTGCCGACCCGGAAACCCGGACAGACCCTCGTCCGGATCGATGCGGCGGCGCTGGGGCACCTCGACCTCACCGTCGGCAGCGGGAACTTCGACATCAAGCCGGCCCTGCCACACGTCGGAGGCACTGACGGGGCCGGCACCGTGATCGAATCGGATACTTTCGACGCCGGTACTCGGGTGTTGGTCCGGGGTGGCGGAGTCGGACTCTTCAAGCCCGGATGCTGGGCCGAATACCTCGTGGCCGCCGACAAGGTGTTCACACCGTTCGATTCGGCCCTCGAACCGGCGATCGCGGCCATGTTCTTTCTCCCGAGCACAACCGGTTTCGTCGCGGTCCACGACATCGCCCGCGTCGCCGCCGGTGAGCGGGTCGTCGTGTCCGGCGCCGCCGGCGCGGTCGGGTCCATGGCTGCACAGTTCGCGCTCCTCGCCGGCGCCGACGTGATCGGTGTGGTGGCGCGGGCGGACCAGGTACCGCTCGTCCCCGACGGTGTACGACCGGTCGTCGGCCGTGGATCTGAACTGGCCGACACGCTGGGGCCCGATCCAGTGGCGGACGTTCTCGTCGATACCCTCGGCGGCGACTCGCTGCCGTACCTGCTCGAGCGCGTCGTACCGGGCGGGCGGGCCGCACTGATCGGCTACACGCTGGGGACCGAACTCACGATCGATTTGCCGAACTGGCTGCTCAAGGATGTACAGTTGCTGCCGGTCAACATGATTCGCAAGAGTGCGCGACAGGCAGAACTCGCACCCGACCTCATTCGGCGCCTCGTCGACGGCGAGATCGGCATGGCGGTTCAGGAGTTTCCGCTCGACGACATCGCGTGTGCACTGCAGATGATGCGTGAAGGGAAGGTCGCCGGCCGCGCGGTCGTCGTACCGTGACCGGCCGCCATCGCTCGTTCGCCGAAGGAAGGTGACACCCGTGACGCCCGAATCCGATTCTCTGCCGCTGCCGGCGGCGATGACGATTCCGTCCCTGCTCGTTCAGCGTGCCACCGAGCGGGGCGATCATCTCGCCGTCCGGGCCGGGGACGTGGAGGTGTCCTATCGCGAACTCGTGCAGCGAGCCGCAACGTCGGCCGAGGCGCTGTCCAGACATGGGATCGGCCGGGGTGACGCGGTGGCGGCGATGTGCGCCAACCGCATCGAATTGATCGATCTGCTGCTCGGCTGTAGTTGGCTAGGAGCGGTCACGGTGCCATTGAACACAGCACTGCGTGGCGCCGCCCTCGACAGCGTGCTCGAGCAGTCCGGGGCGGGCCACCTGTTGATCGAGCCCACCTTTCTGCCCCGGCTCCGGCAGACGCGATTCACCGGTGAATCCTGGATACTCGGCACTTCGTCCGTTCCCGGGCCGGGAGACAGCCGAACCCCCGGACGAGCGGCCGAACCCGCGGTAACCGCGCTCGACACGGCGGCGGTGTTGTTCACATCCGGGACGACCGGGCAACCGAAAGGGGTCCGCTGCCCTCATGCTCAATCACTCTGGTGGGGAGCGGGGGTGGGAGCCTCCCTGGGGCTGGGACCCGACGACGTTCTGTACAACGGCCTTCCCCTGTTCCACACGAATGCACTCAACACACTGTTCCAGGCGCTGGTTGCGGGAGGAACATTTGTGCTCGGTGAACATTTCTCGGTGCGGCGATACTGGGCGCAGGTGGCCGACAGCGACGCCACGGTGATCTACCTGCTCGGTGCGATGGTCGCGATGCTCACCGGCCGGGAACCCGCTGTGGAAGACAAGAAGCACCGCGCCACCCGCGCCCTGGCGCCGGCGACTCCGGCCCGCCTGTGGGCTCCCTTCCGTGAGCGTTTCGGCGTCGAACTCGTCGACGGCTACGGCACCACCGAGACGAATCTCGTTCTCGGAACTGTGCCCGGCGATCGCCGACCCGGCTATCTCGGAACGGTGCGCGACGGCTACGACGCGAAGGTCGTCGACGACGCCGGCGACCCCGTCTTGGACGGCCTGCCCGGCGAACTCGTCGTCCGCACAGACCTTCCCGGAGGATTTGCCACGGGGTACCTGTCCGAGCCTCCCCGCATGGCGGGCGACTGGATCGACACCGGCGACCGGGTGGTCCGGGAACCCGACGGGTGGTATCGGTTCGTCGATCGGGTCCGCGACGTCATCCGGCGGCGCGGCGAGAACATCTCCTCCGCCGAGGTCGAGGAGGCCCTGGCGCGGCATCCGGCGGTCGCGCAGGTCGCGGTCTTTCCGGTGCCGTCGGAACTCGCCGAGGACGAAGTGATGGCTGCCGTGGTACTCCGGGAAGGAATGCAGTCGAGCCCCGAGGACCTACGGCACCATGCGGCACTACAACTGGCGTACTTTGCTCTGCCGCGGTTCATCGATTTCGTCAGTGAACTGCCGTTGACCGAGACCGGCAAGGTCCGCAAGGAGGTACTCCGTTCGCGTGGGGTCGGCAGCGGCACCTGGGATGCCGACGCCGTCCCGTCCCGGTGACCGGCAGYCGCCTCGAACCACCGGTTACCGGCCGCACCCGTTGAACGAGCACATCGCGGGCGTACATGCCTCGGCGCCTGCCATGTCGGTCGCCGAGTATGCGC
>NZ_JBFUGT010000315.1:0-7317 GCF_056402775.1 Rhodococcus sp. P3_B8 | reverse complement strand
GTTCGAGGTCGGCAAGGACCACGTGGGCTCCGGTGGTGTGGTGCGTGACCCGGAGCTGCGCGTCGCCGCGGTACTGGATGTCGCGAAGACGGCAGCGTCGCTGGGACTGCGTACCGTCGGTGCAGTGGCCAGTCCGCTGCCGGGACCGTCGGGGAACGTCGAGTACTTCCTGTGGCTCCGCGCGGATGTCACACCCGGGACGGATGATGTACCGGTCGAGTCGATAGAAGAGTTGATCCGCACCGCGGTGCAGGAGGGACCACAGTGAGCGGGGGAAGTAGCGGCACCCAGCAACGCGAGCGGGAAATCCTGCTCGTTGCGCACCCGGGCCGCGCCGAGATCACGGAGACCGCGCGACGCGTCGGCAAGATCTTCGAGCGGGCCGGGATCGGACTGCGCGTCCTCGTCGACGAGGTCGACAGCACCCGCATCGAACCGATGGACGGCATGGCGGCCGACGAATTCCTGGTCCCCGGGCTGGAAGTCACCATCGTGCAGGCCGGCCCCGACGCCGCCCTCGGTTGCGAGATGGTGCTCGTCCTCGGCGGAGACGGAACGTTCCTGCGGGCAGCGGAACTCGCCCAGGCCGCGTCCATTCCGGTTCTGGGCATCAACCTGGGCCGCATCGGGTTCCTCGCGGAAAYGGAGGCCGAGCACCTCGACGAGGCGCTCGCCCAGGTGGTGCGTCGTGAGTACCGCATCGAACACCGCATGACGCTGGACGTGCTGGTCCGGGTGGACGACGAAATCATCGAACGCGGCTGGGCACTCAACGAGGCGAGCATCGAGAACCGGTCCCGGCTCGGTGTCCTCGAGGTGGTGCTCGAGGTGGACGGCCGCCCCGTGTCGGCCTTCGGCTGCGACGGCGTCCTCATCTCCACCCCGACCGGGTCGACGGCATACGCGTTCTCGGCAGGTGGCCCCGTGGTGTGGCCGGAGCTGGAGGCCCTGCTCGTGGTCCCGAGCAACGCGCACGCGCTGTTCGCGCGCCCACTCGTGACGAGCCCGAACTCGCTGATCGCGGTGGAGACGGTGGCCGGCAGCCACGACGGTCTGGTGTTCTGCGACGGTCGCCGGACCCTCGAGCTACCCGCGGGCGCCCGCGTCGAAGTGGTGCGTGGCAAGGAACCCGTTCGGTGGATACGACTGGATTCGGCGCCGTTCGCAGACCGGATGGTGCGAAAGTTCGAGCTGCCCGTCACCGGGTGGCGAGGAAGGAAGCCCTAAACGTGCTGGCAGAGATCAGGATCGACAACCTCGGTGTGATCTCCGAGGCGTCGGCGCAATTCCACGAAGGTTTGACGGTGCTCACCGGTGAGACCGGTGCGGGCAAGACGATGGTGGTGACGAGCCTGCACCTGCTCAGCGGTGCGCGGGCAGACGCGGGCCGGGTGCGTCTCGGCGCGCCCCGTGCCGTGGTCGAGGGCCGGTTCATGACGGACGAGGGCTCGGAGCACGTCGAACGGGCCGTGACCCGGCTCCTCGAATCGACCGGCGCCGAGCGAGACGAGGACGGCACCATCATCGCGGTGCGGACCGTCGGCAGCGACGGACGGTCCCGCGCCCACCTGGGCGGGCGCAGCGTTCCGGCGGGTGTGCTGTCCGAGTTCACCGACCCACTGCTCACCGTCCACGGGCAGAACGATCAGCTGCGGCTGCTCCGGCCCGACCAGCAGTGCGCCGCCCTGGACAGGTTCGCGGACAAGACGGTCGGCCCGCTGCTGGCGCGGTACCGCAAGCACCGCGACGAATGGGTGACCGCGCGAACCGAACTGATCGAACGCACCGGGCGCACCCGGGAACTCGCGCAGGAAGCCGACCAACTGACGTTCGCCCTCAACGAGATCGACGGCGTCGCGCCCACCCCGGGTGAGGACGAGTCGATCGTGTCGGAGGTGCGCAGGCTCAGTGAACTCGACTCGCTGCGCTCTGCGGCCGAGGAAGCGCACGCCGCGCTCGCCGGCGGCGACGACATGGACGGCGACGGCGTCGGCGCACCCGCGTTGGATCTGTTGTCCGAGGCGCGGGCCCGGATCGAATCGGCCACCGACCCCGAACTGGACGGGCTCGGACCGCGCCTCGCCGACGCGATCGCRGTGATCACGGACGTCTCCGCCGACCTGACCACGTATCTCGCCGGGCTTCCCGCGGATCCGGGGGCACTGGACTCCTTGCTGTCGCGGCAGGCGGAACTGAAGAACCTCACCCGCAAGTACGCTGCCGACGTCRACGGCGTACTGGAATGGGCAGACAACGCCCGTGCGAGGCTCGAGAAGATCGACGTGTCCTCCGATGCATTGGCGGCGCTGACGAAGCAGGTCGAGGAGTCGGCGGCGTCCACCGCGGAGGCCGCGTCGAAGCTGACCGCTGCCCGCGTCAAGGCGGCGGTCAAGCTCGCCAAGGCCGTCAGTTCCGAACTCGCTGGTCTGGCGATGGGCCGGGCCGCTCTCGAGGTGTCCGTCCGGCCCCGGATCGCCGGACCTCAGGACACGGCACCGCTCACCGTCGACGGGACGGAACTGCACGCGGGTTCGTCCGGCGTCGACGAAGTGGAATTCCGGCTGTCGGCGCACAGCGGCGCACAGTCGCTGCCCATCAGCAAGAGCGCGTCCGGCGGTGAACTCTCGCGCGTGATGCTGGCACTCGAGGTGGTGCTCGCCGGTTCCGACTCGGGCGCGACGATGGTGTTCGACGAGGTCGACGCCGGCGTCGGCGGTCGGGCCGCAGTCGAGATCGGCCGGCGACTGGCCCGGCTCGCCCGGACACACCAGGTCATCGTCGTGACGCACCTGCCGCAGGTCGCGGCGTTCGCGGACACCCACCTGGTGGTCGACAAGGTCGACGACGCGGACGGCGTCGTCAG
This sequence comes from Rhodococcus sp. P3_B8, assembly GCF_056402775.1. Taxonomy (NCBI): domain Bacteria; kingdom Bacillati; phylum Actinomycetota; class Actinomycetes; order Mycobacteriales; family Nocardiaceae; genus Rhodococcus; species Rhodococcus sp. P3_B8. The sequence goes on along the minus strand of NZ_JBFUGT010000315.1, from coordinate 4,454 downwards.
CAGTGGTGTGCACACGCTCACCGACGACGAACGGGTTGTCGAACTGGCGCGCATGCTCGCCGGACTCGACGACACCGAGACCGGTCGCGCCCACGCGGAGGAGCTCTTGGCCACCGCCAACGCCGAGCGTTCCGCCTGACCGGTCCTGCGGACCGCCCGCACCCGTGGTAATGGTGTGACTGATGTGGTAAACGGTTCGGCGCGCCTCCACAGGTCGGTCCGGCTTCCGGTCCATCATCGAACTCATGAAGATGCTGGCACTGCTGTCACGTAACACCGAAACTTTGCCTGGGGTCAGCGGCATCGCCAGGGTGGATCGCAACACGGCCAAGTTGCTGCGACGCGTCGGACCCGGTGACATCGTCGTTCTCGATGAGCTCGACCTCGATCGCGGGACCGCGGACGCCCTGGTGAAGGCCGGCGTTCTCGCAGTGATCAACGCGTCGCCCTCCATCTCGGGGCGCTATCCCAACCTCGGACCGGAGGTGATCGTCGCCAACGGGATCCTCCTGGTGGATTCGGCAGGCACCGAGATCTTCAAGAGCATCAAGGACGGCAGCAAGGTCCGGGTGAACGGGGGAGGTGTCTACTCCGGGGAACGGCGCATCGCGAAGGGCGACGAACAGACCGAGGCGGAGATCTCCGACCGGATGATCGAGGCGAAGACCGGTCTGGTCGACCACCTCGAGGCGTTCTCCGGCAACACCATCGAGTTCATCCGCACCGAAAGTCCGCTGCTGATCGACGGAGTCGGCGTCCCCGACGTCGACGTCGACATGAAGGAACGGCACGTCGTGATCGTGTCCGACGGCCCGGACCACGCGTCCGACCTGAAGAACCTCAAGCCGTTCATCAAGGAGTACTCGCCGATCCTCATCGGCGTCGGGGCAGGCGCCGACGTCCTGAAGTCGGCGGGCTATCGCCCCGACCTCATCGTCGGCGACCCCGAGGACATCACCAGCGCCACGTTGAAGTCGGGCGCCGAGGTGGTGCTCCCCGCCGACCAGGACGGTCACGCCCCCGGTCTGTCACGGATCCAGGACCTCGGCATCGGAGCGATGACGTTCCCCGCCTCCGGGTCCCCGTCCGACCTGGCGCTGCTGCTGGCCGATCATCACGGCGCGTCGCTGATCGTCACGGTCGGGAGCACCGTCTCCCTCGACGAATTCTTCGACCGCGGCCGCCGCGACAGCAACCCGTCCGCGTTCATGACCCGGCTGAAGGTCGGGCCGAAACTGGTGGACGCGAAGGCCGTGGCGACCCTGTACCGGAGCCGCGTGTCGGGCGGCGCGATCGCGCTGCTCGTACTGGCCGCACTGGTTGCGGTGATCGTGGCCCTGGTGGTGTCGAACATCGGTGGTGAGGCACTGGACTGGGCCGTCGCGACATGGAACAGCTTCGCGTTGTGGGTCCAGGGGTTCTTCAAGTGATTTCTCTGCGTCACCATGCCATTTCCATAGCGGCGATCTTCCTGGCTCTGGCAATAGGCGTGGTGATGGGTTCCGGCCTGTTGTCGAGCGGTCTCGTCTCGGGGCTGCGCGACGACAAGGCCGACCTGCAGACCGACGTGGAGAAGGCGAACGAACGCAACAACCAGCTGACCGAGCAGCTGAACTCGGCGGACGGCTTCGATTCCGCCGTGGGCGGCCGCGTGGTGGCCGACACTCTGGCGCAACGCACCGTGATGGTCGTGACGACCCCGGATGCCGACCCCGCCGACCTCGACGGGGTCAACCGCATGATCGCTCAGGCAGGTGGGTCGGTGGCCGGCCGGGTGTCGTTGACCGATTCGTTCGTGGACGCGACGGGCGGTGACCGGCTCCGGACGGTCGTCAACAATGTGATCCCTGCGGGTGTCACGTTGAAGACCGGGGCCGTCGACCAGGGCAGCCTCGCAGGCGACCTGCTCGGTTCGGTCCTCATGCTGGGTAAGGAGACGGGCCAGCCGCAGAGTTCCGCACAGGAGATGGCGCTCGCTCTCGAGACCCTCCGCGGTGCGGGATTTGTCAGCTACGACGACGGTGCGGTCCAACCGGCACAGGTCGCGGTGGTGCTGACCGGCGACCGCGACGTGGAGGACGGTGTCAGCGGCAACCGCGGTGCGGTGGTGGCCCGGTTCGCGGGCGCGCTGGATTCGCGCGGTGCCGGGGCGGTTCTCGCCGGGCGTCCGGCGTCGGCGCAGGGCAACGGTGCGGTCGCCGTCGCGCGGGCCGACGCGGCCCTCTCCGCGGCGCTCACGACGATCGACAACATCGACCGGGAAGCGGGCAAGATCACCGTTCCGCTCGCGCTGCAGGAGCAACTGAACGGCGGCGCCGGCCGGTACGGCACCGGGCCCGGCACGACCGGAGTCACCGTCGGGGCCACCCCGGCGTAGCGCGCGTCACATCGGGGCGGGCAATCGCGGCRCGTTGTTTCCGGGACGTACGACAAGGTGTTACCGTGAAGTCCCGTGGGTCGGCAGGCCCCAGCATTGCTCGAACAGACCAAGCCCTGCACAGTCGTCACGGGAGCCCCTTTGCCACAGTCACGCACTCATTCGCGTACCGCTACCAAGCACATCTTCGTGAGCGGCGGCGTCGCCTCCTCACTCGGCAAGGGCCTCACAGCCTCGAGCCTCGGGCAATTGCTCACCGCGCGGGGAATGCGCGTGACCATGCAGAAACTGGATCCGTATCTCAACGTCGATCCGGGCACGATGAACCCGTTCCAGCACGGTGAGGTCTTCGTCACCGAAGACGGCGCCGAGACCGACCTCGACGTCGGCCACTACGAGCGCTTCCTCGACCGCGACCTGTCCGGTCAGGCGAATGTCACCACCGGCCAGGTGTATTCGACGGTCATCGCCAAGGAGCGGCGCGGTGAATACCTCGGCGACACCGTCCAGGTCATCCCGCACATCACGGACGAGATCAAGAGCCGGATCCTCGCCATGAGCGGACCGGACCTCCAGGGACACCAGCCCGACGTCGTCATCACCGAGATCGGTGGCACCGTCGGTGACATCGAGTCGCAGCCGTTCCTCGAGGCCGCCCGTCAGGTGCGCCACGACGTCGGTCGCGACAACGTCTTCTTCCTCCACGTCTCCCTGGTTCCGTACCTGGCGCCGTCGGGTGAGCTCAAGACGAAGCCCACCCAGCACTCGGTCGCGGCCCTGCGGAACATCGGTATCCAGCCCGACGCGCTCATTCTGCGCTGCGACCGCGAGGTACCCCCCGCGCTGAAGAACAAGATCGCGCTCATGTGCGACGTCGACGTCGACGGCTGCATCTCGACCCCCGACGCGCCCTCGATCTACGACATCCCGAAGGTGCTGCACAGCGAGGGCCTCGACGCCTACGTGGTGCGTCAGCTGGGTCTGCCGTTCCGCGACGTGGACTGGACCGTGTGGGGCAACCTGCTCGAGCGCGTCCACCAGCCGCGCGAGACCGTGCGGATCGCCCTGGTCGGAAAATACGTCGACCTGCCGGACGCCTACCTGTCCGTCACCGAGGCGCTGCGCGCCGGCGGCTTCGCGAACCGCTCGAAGGTGGAAATTTCCTGGGTGCCGTCCGACGCGTGTGAGACGGAGGCGGGCGCGCAGGCCGCCCTCGGCGACGTCGACGGCGTGCTGATTCCCGGCGGCTTCGGAATCCGCGGTATCGAGGGCAAGCTCGGCGCGATCCGGTACGCCCGTCACCGGAAGATCCCGCTGCTCGGACTGTGCCTCGGCCTGCAGTGCGTCGTGATCGAGGCTGCGCGCAGCGTGGGTCTCGACGACGCCAACTCCGCCGAGTTCGAGCCCGAGACCACGCACCCCGTGATCTCCACGATGGCCGACCAGGAAGACGTCATCGCCGGCGAGGCGGATCTCGGCGGCACGATGCGCCTCGGCGCGTACCCCGCCGTCCTCACGAAGGGGTCCGTGGTGGCCCGCGCGTACGGCAGCGAAGAGGTGTCGGAACGTCACCGTCACCGCTACGAGGTCAACAACGCGTACCGCGACCGGATCGCGAAGAGCGGACTCCGGTTCAGCGGAACCTCGCCCGACGGTCACCTCGTCGAGTTCGTCGAGTACCCGGCCGACCAGCACCCGTTCTTCGTCGCGACGCAGGCGCACCCCGAGCTGAAGAGCCGTCCGACGCGTCCGCACCCGCTGTTCGCGGCGTTCGTCGACGCGGCGCTCAAGCACAAGCTCGAAGAGCGGCTTCCCGTCGACGTGCACGGTGAGGAGCGGGCCGCCGCCGTCGCTACCGATGACGAACTCGCCGACTCCGCCGACCGCGACGAGGTCGCGTCCGTCGACAGCGCGGGATAGGGCGAGACCGACCATGACCGACACCGGCCGGCACGAATTCGAGACTCTCGACTCGCGCGCCGTCTACAGCGGCGCGATCCTCGCCCTGCGCGTGGATCACGTCGCGATGCCGGACGGCCGGACCGCCGAACGTGAGGTCGTCGAGCACCACGGCGCC
>NZ_JBFUGT010000314.1:0-7319 GCF_056402775.1 Rhodococcus sp. P3_B8 | reverse complement strand
GGGTTGCAGTTCAGCCGCCCACGCCCCTCGCACCCTGAGCGGCGGCGATCGCGTCGCTCGTCGGATTCGAAAACTGTTCTGACAGTGCAGTATTGACGATAACAACCCAATCTGATCGCCTACGGACGGATCGGTCGGACGGCGACCGGTTTCGGCGCCGAATCCGGTCGCCGCTGCAACCGAGCCTCAACCGCATCAGTAACGCGCTGCGATAACGTCTTCGTCGAGAAATCCCGTCAATCCGCCACTGAAGACATCGTTGTCGTCGCCGGCGACCATATGCCCGGCCCCGGTCACGTCGATCAGCTTCGCGGACGGAATCAGCTCGAGCAGCTCCTTGGCGCCTTCCTCGCTGACCACTTTCGACTCCTTGCCACGCACCAGCATCGTGGGAACCGTGACCGCGGCCGCGGCCTTCCGTGCGCGTTCGTAGCGCACGATCGAATCCGCCTGACGAGTCGGTTCGTCGCCCTGGCGCAGGAACGCCGGATCCCAATGCCAGAACCAGCGGCCATCACGCAGACGCAGGTTCTTACGCAACCCGTCCGGGTTGGGCTTACGCACCCGGTTCGGGGTATACGCCGCGATCGCCGCCGCAGCCTCGTCGAGGCTCGCAAAACCCTCGAGGCCACTGCGCATGAACGCCATGATCTCCGCGGTGCCGCTGGTCTCGACCTTCGGTGCGATATCGACCAAGACCAGACCGCGAGCGAGATCCGGGTTCTCCCCCTGCCCGATCAGCGACGTCATCCCGCCCATCGAGGCACCGACGAGTACCGGCTTCTCCCCCAACTCCGAAACGACCGACGTCAGGTCGGCAACCAGTGCATCGATGCCGTAGTCCCCGTCCGGCGCCCACTGACTGTCCCCATGCCCGCGTGCGTCCACGGCGATGGCGGACCAGCCGTCCGCCGCCAGGCTGCGGCCGGTGTTTCGCCAGGAATGCCGCGTCTGCCCGCCGCCGTGCAGCAACAGCACCGAGCCTTTCCTGTCGACACCCGATCCGCCGGCGTCCTGGGACGGCGGATCCCACCGGTCGGCAGCGAGCGTGACACCGGCACCGCGGAGTTCGGACTGTGTGACTACGGGATCCATGGGTTCCTCACCAACATTATCGAACCGAGCATTCTTTATCATGTTGCACTACGGGGTGAACAATGATTCACCGCCCACTCGTTGCATGTTGTATCAAGACAGGTTGAACCTGGTTCAGCCGACTGCGTCGGTGTCTCTGAGTTTGGCCGACCCCGGTCGATGGGTCGACTCGCCAGATCAATCTCGCGCTCCCCGATGCGGTGCTCACCGCGAATTCACCCTCCTGCCGTGATGTCCCGATGAGGCAAAGGGGACGTCCCCACTTTTCGATTCTGTACACAGACGATCGTGTGGAGGTGACCATGCGTCGGAAGGAAGTGGCACCGGTGCCCCCACCCATCCGGTGGCGGCGGCTGCGCCCGTGGAGCCGCCACCACACGGGGGCATGGTCTTCGCCGGCAGCCCCGACGAGATCACTGAACGGATCGTGCGATACGCCGAGGGACAGTGTCGAATCCCGGAGGGCTGATGATTACCGATGCACTACTCGAACAGGTTGGGCAATCCATCCGTAACCCGGTTCGGGAACTTCGGCTCGCGCTTCTCGAGAAATGCGTCGACACCTTCACGCACGTCGTCCGCGGTGCCGCGGACGTAGATGCCGATCGACTCGGCCCTGTGCGCTACCTCGGGGTCGGACGCACCAAGCATCCGCCACATCAGCTGTCGGGTCAGAGCTGCCGACACCGGTGAGGTGCCGGAGACGAGTTCCCGCGCGATGTCGAGTGCCCGCTCGAGCACTTGATCGGCGTGCACGAGTTCACGGACGAGTCCTCGTTCGAGCGCTTCGACTGCCGAGACCATCTTGCCGCCCACTGTCCACTCGACGGCCGTCGAGATACCGACGGCCCGCGGAAGGAACCAGGTCGAGCAAGCCTCGGGGACCAGTCCGCGACGCGTGAACACGAACCCGAACTTCGCGGTTTCCGACGCGATGCGAATGTCGGCCGGCAGGGTCATGGTGACGCCGACACCCGCGGCCGGTCCGTTGATCGCGGCGATTACCCGCTTGAGGGAACGGTAGATTCTCAGCGAGACCTGCCCGCCCGTGTCGGCCGGTGCGCCTCCGGTCTCCGGGTCGTCATCCAGCACGAAGGTGTCGCCGCCGGCTGCGAGATCGGCTCCCGCACAGAAGGCCCGTCCCGTTCCGGTGATGACTACCGCACGGACCTCGTCGTCTGCGTCGGTCTCGTCGAAGATTTCGATGAGCCGATAGCACATCGCGTTGGTGAACGCATTGAGCTGGTCGGGACGGTTCAATCGCACAACCGCGATCTCCCCGTGCCGCTCGAGTATTAGTGCATCGTCGCTACCGGTCTCCGGCACGCTGACTCCTTCCTGAGTTCCCCGCCGGTTTCGGCTCAGCGGACCTTGTCGAATCGTTCTGCCACGTACCGGTATTCGGACCGGATGGCAGTCTTCGAGAGCTTGCCGCTGGGGAGCCGCGGCAGCGGCTCGTCCCGGATCACCACGTAGCGCGGAACCTTGTAGTCGGCCACGAGCCGGTCGCAGTGTTCGATGATTGCCGCTGCATCGACGCCATCCTTCACCGTGACGATCGCCGCCGGGGTTTCGCCGAAGCGCTCGTCAGCGGCTGCGATGACAGCGACTTCCTCGACACCGGGAATCTCGGAGATGACCCGCTCGATTTCGACCGGCGAGATATTGATTCCTCCGGTGATGATGAGGTCTTTGAGCCGGTCGACGAACTTGACGCGTCCTTCGTCGTCGAGGGTGCCGAGGTCGCCGCTGTGCAGCCAGTTGTTCTGCAAGGCGGCCGCGGTCGACTCGGCGTCGTTCCAGTACCCGGGGGTGACGCCCGGACCGCGCAGGAGGATTTCGCCCTCTTCACCGGGAGCGGCATCGGTACCGTCTGGACGCACCACCTTCACTTCGGTGAAGATCGAGCCGGATCCACACGTGTCGGGGTGGTCGAAGGCTTCGGCGACGAGGGTGGCGGTGGCGACACCGCCGGCCTCGGTCATGCCATAGATCTGTCGCAGTGCGACGCCCTTGTCCGCCCAGTGCTGCAACAGTGCCGGAGCGACCGCGGCGCCGCCGACGATCGCGGTGCGCAGCGACGACAGGTCGGCGTCCGCGAACTCGGGTGAACGCGAGATCGCCTCGAAGATCAACGGCACACCGAAGATGGCCTGGACATCGTGTTCACCGAGAAGTTTGGCCGCGCGGCCCGGATCGAACTCCTTCTCGATGATCAGCTTTCCGCCGAGCACCGTTGTCATGACCAGCCCCCATACCAGGCCGGGGGTGAATACCAATGGCAACACCAGCAGTGATGTGGACCCGGGCCGGAAGCCTTCTTCGGTGAGTGACGCCTCGAAGGCGATATTGAGCAGCGTCCGGTTCGTGCAGATCACACCCTTGGACATCCCGGTGGAGCCACTAGTGAAGAGGAGGGCGGTCGGTTCGTCGGGTTCGAGATCGATGCGGAAGTCGTCCTGTCCTCCCGCGCGTAGCGGCGCGAGCTCGTCGAACGAGAGCGTGTCGAAGGTGCGACCCAGTTCACGGGCCGCGTCGACCGTCTGCGCGAACTCGTTCGGCATGACGACCAGGACGGCACCGGCGTCGTCGACAACCTTGCGGAGCTCCGCCGGCTTGAACCGTGGGTTGAGCGGGATCAGTACACCGCCGGCCTTGAGGACGCCCAGAGCGATCACCGGCCACGTCAGCGAATTCGGGCCTAGCACGCCGACTCGTTGACCCGGTTGGATTTCGAGGTCCACGATCTTCCGGGCGATTCGACTGGACCAGTCCTGGAGTTCGCGGTATGTGAGGGATTCACCCGCCACGACGAGCGCGTCCTGCTCTCCCTTGGTCTTCGCCCACCAATGTAATGCCGAGCCGACGGTGGCAGCCATTCGTCCTTACCTTTCGTGAGTCGCACATGTGCGATGTCGTTCTACCGGGGTCCTACCGGGCATGTGGGGTGCCTGACACAGAGCGCGGGCCGAATCGCATTTGTCGACAGATGTTTTCAGCGCGGATCGGACCAGGGAAGCCTGGCTCGTACGCCGTGCGACCCACGCTATATGGTCCAATTTGAGACGTCAATCAAGTCTTGTATTTTGCAAAACGGTGCGCTGTTACAGCAACGAGCCCCGCCGCGCACGCGGCCGCTCCCCCGACCGCGAACACCACGATGTACGCCTGTTCTGTGGGCGTCGAGGTGCCCGGGATCGTGATGGTCGCGAGCAACACCGCAACGAAGGCACTGGCCAGTGAACTTCCGAATGTCCGGGCGATCGCGTTGATGCCGTTCACCGCCCCTGTGCTTCCCGGAGGACTGCTGCCGATGAGCATCGACGGCAGCGCACCGTAGGCGACTATGACGAAGACATTGATCACCGCAACCGCCGTAATCACCTGCCACGTGTAGTCGTGAGCAAGTATCAGCATCACGAATCCGCACACACCGACGGCGCAGGCTGCGGTCAGCACCTTGTGGGCGGGGAACCGTCGGACTACGAGTCCACTGACGGCTGCCGCAGCCGTACCGGCAATCTGTCCGGGTAGCAGGTACACCAGACTGGTCTCGAGTACCGACGCATCGAACCCGTATCCCGCTTCCTGTCGGGAGATCTGCACGAACGTTGCGATGGCCAGGAACTGCACGAACATCGCGACACCCACCAGGAAAGCCGCGACATGTGCCGGAGYCACCAACCGCGCCGTCAGAAGCGCCGGAGCAATTAGCGGTGAAGTGGTCCTCCGTTCGTGCCGGTACCAGGCGGCAAGCACCAGCGCACCGGTGACAGCGCAACCGAGTGTCCGCAGCGACAGCCATCCCCACGTCCCACCTTGCGCCAACGCCAACAGCAGCCCCGGCAGGCCGAACGCGAGCCCGACCATACCCCAGAAGTCGAACCCGTCGCGCGGTCCCGACCCCGGGGTATGCGGAATAACGCGCCACCCGACGACCATTGCTAACACTGTGAGTACCAACAGCATCCAGAAGACACGTCGATAGTCGGCCCCTTCGGTGTACAGGAGTCCGGCCGCGATCATTCCCACACCGCCGCCGACACTCAATGCCCCAGACATGACGCCGAGCGCCATCGGAACACGGTGCGCCCCCAGTGCGCCTCGCACTACCGCCACACCGACGGGGAACAACGCGTACGACACTCCCTGCAGAACTCGACCGGCGATGAGTGACGGCAACCCGTTCCACGCGACACACAGCACCGAGCCGATCAGTACCGCGCCCAGCACGGCGAGCATCACCCTCCGTGGACCATGTCGATCGGCGAGGTGACCCAACAGTGGTGTACACACCGCGGCTGCAAGGAGATTCGCTGTCACTGTCCAACCGACAGCATCCGTGCCCACGTCGAGCTGCACCGCGATTGCCGGCAGGAGCGGTACCACGGCGGTCTGCATCATCGACGTGATCATCACGATGAAGCAGAGCGCCGGGACCAGCACCGCCGATCCACGTGCCGTCTCTTGGGCGGCGAGATGGGCCGTATCGGGCGCCTGGGTCACGGCATCTCCTCGCTGCGGTGCCGGTCAGAGATCGAGCACGAGTTTTGCTGTGCAGCTTCGTGATACACAGATCATCATGCAGTCGTTCTCGGCCTGTTCGTCTTCCGTGAGGATCGAGTCGCGATGTTCGGGAACGCCCTCCAGGACGCGGGTTTCGCACGTCCCGCACGTACCCTCACGGCACGAGAAGGGGGCGTCGACACCGGACCGGAGTACGGCGTCGAGCACGCTTTCCTTCGCATCGACGGTGATGGTCCTGCCCGCGCGCCGGAGTTCGGCCTCGAACGATCCGTCGACCGCATCGGCCGGCCGCTCCTTGGCAGCGAACCGCTCGACGTACAGTCTCACGTTCGGATGCGCGAGGCATTCGTTTTCGATCGCCTGCAGGAGCGGCTCCGGTCCGCAGCAGTACACCCCGGTGCCGTCGGGGACGGCGACGAGGGCAGCGGGAAGGTCGAGGATTCCGCATTCGTCCTGGGGTCGCAGCTCGATTCGGCCGGGGTACCGAGCGACCAGCTCGTCGGCAAAAGCCATGCTGGTGCGTGTTCGGCCGCCGTACAGCAGGCGCCAGTCGGCGCCGGCAACTTCGGCCGAACGGAGCATCGGCAACAGGGGCGTAATGCCGATACCGCCCGCGACGAAAAGGTAGGACTGCGCGGGTTCGAGGGTGAAATTGTTGCGCGGACCTGCGATCGCGACCAGGTCTCCGACTTGCAGCGAGTCGTGCACCCAGCGCGATCCACCGCGGCCGTCCGCTTCGCGGAGCACCGCGATCGCCAAGGAGGTGGTGTCGGATGCGTCGCCACACAGGGAGTATTGCCGAACCGTCGACCTGTCGATGATCACGTCGATATGCGCTCCGGGCTCCCATGTCGGGACAGCGCCGCCATCGGGATCCGCGAGTCGAACTGCCATGACCCCGTGAGCAAGCACGTCTTTGCCGATCACTCGCATTTTGCGTTGTTCGGTGTTGGTGCTTCTGGTCATCGGCGCTCTCGTTCCCATAGACTTCACCTGCCCTATAATCTTAAGCAGTTAGGTTTACGGGACGCAAGCCTGGCCACCGATATCCACGACGCACACAGGAGATCGCCATGACCCCACACTCATCGCCGGACCAGAGTGACACGGTCCTCGACCTGTTCAGACTCGACGGATCCGTCGCTGTCGTGACCGGCGCCGGCAGCGGCCTGGGCGCCGGATTCGCCCGCGCGCTCGCCGAGGCAGGTGCCGACGTGGTGATCGCCGCACGCCGGCGCGAAAACCTCGAAGCCGTCGCGGTGACAGTAGAGGCCACCGGTCGCCGCTGCCTGGTCGTACCTACCGACGTCACTGTGCCCGAGCAGTGCGACGCGCTTGCCCAGGCCGCTGTCGCCGAGTTCGGCCGCCTCGACATCCTGATCAACAACGCCGGAGTCACCAGCTCCGCGCCTGCGACACGCGAGCGCCCCGAGGACTTCCGCGCAGTCCTCGACGTGAACCTGATGGGCAGCTATTGGGTAGCGCAAGCGTGTGGACGCGTGATGGGCCCGGGCTCGACCATCGTCAATGTCGCGAGCATGCTCGGCCTCATAAAATCGGCACTTCCCCAAGCTGCATACGCGGCCAGTAAAGCGGGAATGATCGGCCTGACCCGCGACCTGTCGCATCAGTGGTCGAAGCGAAAGGGAATCCGCGTCAATGCGATCGCGCCAGGATTCGTGGAGACCGACCTGATC
>NZ_JBFUGT010000313.1:0-7415 GCF_056402775.1 Rhodococcus sp. P3_B8 | reverse complement strand
GCCGGGGAAGGCGCCGCCGAAACCGCGGACAGTCGCAGAGAGCACAGGACGAGCCCTGGCGGAAATGCTCGTGAGCGGCGAATGGGTGGCCGCAGCGGCACGTAAACCTCTCTCGAGTTTGCGTGGAACGGCCGCCCTCACGACGGCCAGTGACCCGCCCAGTCCGCCGCTCCGAGGGCGGCCTTCCCCTGTGCACGCGCCGCATTCTCGGCTACCCGGATCCGGGTGATGAACGCGTGCGTCGCCGCCCGGAGTCTCGTCTCGGCCTCTGCTTCAGCTACCAGAACGGACTCGAGCTCGTCGGGCACGAGTTCGGGCGGCAGGCCAGCCTTGCGCGCGCGGGCGATCACCTTCGCCGCGAGGGACGCCGCGGGCTGACTCATCGCGACGCCGTCGAGGCAGGAACTCCGCGCCTTCTCCGCCGCCTTCCGGATCTCCCATGCCCGTTCCTGCTCCGCGATGTCGATCGGCCCGACGACGTCTTCTCCGAGGTGGGGACTGCGGTGCACGAGCTTGGCCACCAGGGTCGCAGCTACGTCGTCCACGTCGAAATTGCCCGACGCCGAGGCGATGCGCGAGTGGAACAGGACCTGCAGCAGCAGGTCTCCGAGCTCTTCACGCAGATCTCCGGGTTCGGACGACTCGATTGCGTCGAGAACCTCGTACGTCTCCTCGACGAGGTAGTGCGACAGGGTGCGGTGCGTCTGCGTCACTTCCCAGCCGCCATAACTCCACAATCGGTCCATCACCTCGGCAGCCTCGACGAGATTGTCGCCCGGGACCTTCGGTGCCGCGATGACGCGTGACCCCGACGCGACCCACTCGCGCACCGTGGGGTGGTCGGGCTCGGTACTGACCAGGACGGCGGCCCCGGGTGCTTCGGTCAGCAGGGTCCGCACGCCGTCGGGTACCTCGTCGGTGAACTCCACCCCGTCACCGACCACCCCGACGGCCTCCATCGGGATCGTCGTGGGCCGCAACGGGTCGAGCAGGACCACCGTCATCGGGTCAGGCCTCCATCACCACGGACCCGGCGGCCTTGCCGTCCAGCGCGACCACGAAGTCGGCGATGTACTGCAGCAACTCCACGTCACGCACCCGCTCCGCGCCGATTCCGCCCGACCCCGCCCGGGGCAGCGGCAGCTGCACCATTCCGGTGGTGGCACGGTACTGCGCGCTCGGGTAGATCCGCTTGAGGCGCAACTGCTTCGAGTCGGGCAGGGCCATCGGCGCGATCTTCAGCTGCGTCCCGACCACGGCAATCTCTTCGAGTCCGTACTCGCGGGCCAGCAGGCGCAGCTTGGCCACCGAGACCAGTCGGCGGACCTCCTCGGGCAGCGGTCCGTACCGGTCGACGAGTTCGTCGACCACGGCCGTGATGCCGTCGAGTTCGGTGGCCGCCGCGAGCTTGCGGTACCCCTCGAGCCGGAGGCGGTCGCTGGTGACGTAGTCGGGAGGGATGTGCGCGTCGACGGGCAGGTCGATACGGACCTCCTTCGGGGCGTCCTCCGTCGTGATCGGCCTGCCGTCGGCTGCCGCCCGGAACGCCTCGACGGCCTCCCCCACCAGCCGCACGTACAGGTCGAACCCGACACCCGCGACGTGACCGGACTGCTCGGCGCCCAGCACGTTTCCCGCGCCGCGGATCTCGAGGTCCTTCATCGCGACCGCCATGCCGGCACCGAGGTCGGAGTTCTGCGAGATGGTCGCGAGGCGGTCGTAGGCCGTCTCGGTGAGCGGCTTCTCCGGCGGGTACAGGAAGTACGCATAGCCGCGTTCCCGGCTCCGCCCGACGCGCCCGCGCAACTGGTGCAGCTGCGACAGGCCGAGGGAATCGGCGCGTTCGACGATGAGCGTGTTGGCGTTGGAGATGTCGAGACCCGTCTCGATGATGGTGGTGCACACCAGCACGTCGTAGTCGCGTTCCCAGAAGCCCTGCACGGTCCGCTCCAGGGTGTCCTCGTTCATCTGCCCGTGCGCCACCACGACCCGCGCCTCGGGGACGAGTTCGCGGATCCGCTGGGCCGACTTGTCGATCGAGCTGACCCGGTTGTGGACGTAGAACACCTGCCCGTCGCGGAGCAGTTCCCGTCTGATGGCCGCCGCCACCTGCTTGTCGGCATACGCGCCGACATAGGTGAGGATGGGGTGCCGCTCCTCCGGCGGCGTGAGGATCGTTGACATCTCGCGGATGCCGGCCATGCTCATCTCCAGCGTTCGCGGGATCGGCGTGGCCGACATCGTGAGAACGTCCACATGGGTGCGCAGGGCCTTGATGTGCTCCTTGTGTTCCACACCGAAGCGCTGTTCCTCGTCGACGATGACCAGGCCCAGGTCCTTCCACCGGATCCCGGTCTGCAGCAGCCGGTGCGTGCCGACCACGACGTCGATCTCGCCGTCGGCCATACCGGCGATGATCTCCTTGGAGTCACCCGCATCCGTGAAGCGGGAAAGCCCGCGCACCGTCACCGGGAACGCTGCCATGCGCTCGGTGAACGTCTGCAGATGCTGCTGAGCGAGCAGCGTCGTCGGCACCAGGACGGCCACCTGCTTGCCGTCCTGCACGGCCTTGAACGCCGCCCGCACCGCGATCTCGGTCTTGCCGTAGCCGACGTCGCCGATGACGACGCGGTCCATCGGGACCGCCTTCTCCATGTCGGCCTTGACCTCGCTGATGACCGTCAGCTGGTCGTGGGTCTCGGTGAACGCGAAGGCGTCCTCCATCTCCTTCTGCCACGGAGTGTCCGGGCCGAACGCGTGTCCGGGTGCGGCCTGCCGCGCCGCGTACAGCTGGACGAGCTCACCGGCGATCTCACGAACCGCCTTGCGCGCCTTGCGTTTGGTGTTTGCCCAGTCGGAACCGCCGAGCTTGCTGAGCGCGGGCAGCTCGCCACCGACGTACCGCGACAGCTGGTCGAGCGACTCCATCGGAACGAACAGACGGTCGCCCGGGTGTCCGCGCTTGCTGGCGGCGTACTCGATCACGAGGTACTCGCGGCGGGCGCCGCCGATGGTGCGTTCGACCATCTCGACGAATCGTCCGATGCCGTGCTGGTCGTGCACCACCATGTCCCCCGCGGTCAGGGCCAGCGGGTCCACCTGGTTGCGGCGCTTCGCCGGCAGCCTCTTGCCGTCGCCGACCGCGGCCACCCGGTTGCCGGTGAGATCGGCCTCCGTGACGATGACGAGTCCGGCGGTGGAGTCGTCGCCGGGGAAGACCAGACCGTCGTGGAGCGAACCGCGGAGCACCCCGACCTGGCCCCGCGGGGGCTCGGTACCGGGCGCGAGTTCCGCCGCCGGCACCTCGGCCTCGCGCAGACGCTCGAGCACGCGATGCGCGGTGCCGGCGCCCGCGACCACGATGACGGCGCGCCCGCCGGTGGTGACGTGGGCGCGCAGGCTCACGAACAGTTCCGACAGCAGGTCGTCGGAACCGCGGACCTGCGGCGCCGGCGTGACCGCCAGCTCCAGTTCCTCGCCGTTGCCCGACGCGAGCGGGCTCAGCGTCCACCACGGCAGGCCCGTGGTCTCCGCGGATTCACGGACCTGGCTGAGCGAGCGGTAGGCGGAGGCGCCGAGGTCGATGCCATCACCCTTCAGCACCGACGTGTCGAGCGGGGCGGCGCCGCCGATCGAGGCCGCCGTCCACGATGCCTCGAGGAACTCCTGCCCGGTACGCACCAGGTCGGTGGCGCGCGTCCGGATCTTCTCCGGATCGCACAGCAGCACGTGTGCGCTCTCGGGCAGCACGTCGGTGAGCAGCTGCAGTTGCCCCGGCCGCAGCACGGGCAGCAGTGCCTCCATGCCTTCCACCGGGATGCCGGCCGACATCTTGTCGAGCATCTCGACGAGCGCGGCGTCGGCCTGGTTGTCGACCGCGAGCTGCGCGGCCCGGTCGCGGACGTCCTCGGTGAGGAGCAGTTCGCGGCACGGCGGGGCGATCACGGCGTCGATGTCGAGTTCGGGCAGCGACCTCTGGTCCGCGACGGAGAACGCGCGCAGTTCGGTGACCTYGTCGCCCCAGAACTCGACGCGCACGGGATGATCCGCGGTGGGCGAGAACAGGTCCAGGATGCCGCCGCGGACGGCGAACTCGCCGCGCTTGCCCACCATGTCGACGCGCGTGTACGCCATTTCGACGAGCCGCTGGATCAGCCCGTCGAAGTCGTGCTCGACGCCCACGCGCAGCGTGACGGGTTCGATCTCACCGAGCCCCGGCGCCATGGGCTGCACCAGCGACCGGACGGTGGTGACGATGACCTGGAGCGGCGCCCCGTACGAGCGGTCGTCCGGCCGCGCGAGTCTGCGGAGCACCTCCACGCGCCGACCGACCGTGTCGGCGCTCGGCGACAGCCGTTCGTGCGGCAGCGTCTCCCACGACGGGAACTGGGCGACGGCGTCGCCGATCATCTCCTGCAGTTCGGCGGTGAGGTCGTCGGCCTCGCGGCCGGTCGCGGTGACCAGCAGCAGATGGGTGCGCTCGGCGAGGGCCGCGGCCACGAACGGCCGGGCGGGTGCGGGCGCGACTATGTCGAGGTGATGGCGTCCGAGAGCCTCGGTCACCTGCGCGATGACTGCGTCGCCCAGCGCGATCTTCGCCAGACCGGCGAGCGGGGTGTCGGACGAGGGCTCGGCAGCGATGAGCGGGGAAGACAACGACGCACTCCTGAGCAGTGATGACGAACTGCCGGCGAACAGCTCGGGCCGGGACGAGCGGCCAGTTGCGGACTGAGCCAGCCTAGTCGATATCGCACAAGGACGGACCGGGGTCCGTATCAGGTGGAGGCCTGCACGACCGGTGCGACGGTCATCGAGTTCAGCGCCCGCACGTGCCCGGTCACCGCGTCCGCTGTCCCGGTCCTGCGCACCGGCACGATCCGTGCTCCGCCGGGCGGCAGGTGGAACCAGGAGTCCTCCGGTTCGAAGCCGCGGAGTTCAAGGTGGACGTACTGCGCAGCGCCGTCGGTGCCGACGTCGACGACCCAGTTCCCGGACGCCGTCTGCCGCGCCACCGCAGTCAGGCCGACGGTGCGTTCGAGGGCGCGCGCCGGTCCGCCGACGAGGTGAACGGACTCGGCGACGACACCGTCCTCACTTGACAAGGTGACGGTCACGCTCTCGTAGCCGCGGGGGCCGAAGCGGTGGACGTGGGTCGCGTCGGTGAAGCGCCCGAGCACCGTGTCGAGCGACCACCGGCGGGCCGCGTGCGCGGCGACGGTCACCGATTCGGTGACGTCGAACGCCCGGGCACCGGTGCGGGTGTGCACCTGCACCCGCAACTCCCCCGCGACCTCGTGGTCGGAGTCGTTGACCGCGTCGATCCGCAGTCCGTCCAATCCGTCCTCGGCGAGGAGGACCGCGACCGGCAGCGACATCCGCCGCATCACGAACCACGGGGCCTTCGGCCTGCCGTCGGAGTCGAGCAGCCCCCACCCGGCGCCGGGTTCGAGGTCGCGGAGCGCGAGCACCAGGGCGCCGTCGCATTCCGAATCGGGCCGTCGCCAGTAACCGAGAGTCGCCGTGAACGCCTCGCAGACAGCGGCCCGACCGAGAGCGAGGTACCGCTCGGGGTCGCTCCAGCGAACCGTCGACGGCTCCTCGCCGAACAGCGTCCGCACGTAGTGATCGCGGACGTCCTCGAAGTCCCAGGACGCCCCGTTGTCCCGCGGCACCGCCGCCTTCCACCGTGGATGGTGGCCCGCCGCCGCGAGGCTGCCGAACTCGGCCTCGATCGCCGCGTCCGACGGGGGGATCGAGAATGCGAGGCACACGGCGGACCAGGCCGCGACGCACCGTGATTCGTGGATCGAGCGCGGGCTCGAGGTGCTGTCCGACCTGTGGCTCTGCTCGCACGACCGCGTCGATGCCGTCGACGATGTCCTCGAACAATCCCGACCGTCCGTAGAGGCCGGCAACCGACGTGTCCACCAGGAGGCCGGCGTCCAGCAGTTCCGCCCGGAACGCACGCCGGGCCCGCTCGAGTCCGCTCGTCTCTTCCCGCTCCACTGCTGTATCCGTGCTCATATCGTCCCCCGGTATGCCGTGGCCATCTGCGCCGAGTTGGCCATGATTCGATCGTTGTTGACCATGACGGCCGCCCCGTGCGCATCGCGCAGGTGCCGGCCGAGCCGGCGACGTCGGCCTCCGGCGAACCGGCGGGTGCCGCACCGGCGTGGTCGAACCGGCGGGCCGCCGCGAACACGATGTCCGAGAACTGCTGGTGCACAGCGGTCACCTCGGCGAGACGCGACGCCGCGGGCGAGGCCACGCCCGACTGCTTACGCGCTGCCGCTCGCACGTACCGGCGCGCCTTCTCCACCGCGGCGTCGGCGATGCCGAGGTCGGGGGTGGTGGCACGCAGCACGAGACCGGGGCTGCAGGTTCCGCGCAGACCCAGCGTGTCCAGTCACCGGTGCGCTCGAGCGTCACGTCGGCAGATGACGAGCACCTGGTCGCTCGGCGGGCTATCGGGGGTGCGCCGCGCGGTCGCGAGGATCGCGTCGGCGTAGTCGCCGTAGGAGATCACGGGGCATTCTTGACCAGCGACACCGCCCGCCGGACTGCTCCACCGCGCACGTGCTGCGCCGGACGTCGCCCCCGATGCCCAGTTCCGTCGTCGCCGATGCCAGCAGGTACCGACCGGCGACCGCGTCACGCAGGAAGGCGGAGACACCGTCGCCACCCGGATGCCGTACGAGCGAGAGGATCTGGGTCTGGTGCATCGCGAACACCATCGCCGTCGCGGCGCAGTGACGCCCGAGGGTCCTGGCGATCGTGCACAGTTCGTGAAGCGTCGCGCTTCGCCACCCAGTCCCGTGGGAACGGCACACGAGAGCAACCGCTGGTCCCGGAGCGCGTCGATCGCTTCGTGCGGACACGCGCGTCCCGATCGACGTCGACGGCCCAGCGCGCGGCGACCTCGGCCACGACCCTCTCGGCTCGCGCCGCCGGTCCCCACGACTGCGCGGACTCGATCCCGGTGCCGCTCGCGAGGGCGATACTCATGCCACTCCGAGTTCGACGAGTGCGCCCCGAATGGAATCCACACTCGCGAACGTGCTCTTGCGCAGAAGCTCGTCGGGAAAATCGATGTCGAACGAATCCTCCAGCGCCAGCATGATGTTGACGCTCGCGTGCGACGTCAAACCCAGTTCGTAGAGATCGGCGCCGACGGCGATGCTCGCGGCATCGACGGACAACCGGGCGTGGTCGCCGAGAACCTTGCGGATGGTCTGCTCGCTCATGGGTGACGTTCTCCTTGGTGATGGGATGGGGTGCCGAGCCGGGACGCGGTGACCATCGCGATCGCGACGTCGGCCTCGTGCGAGATCGAGACGTCGAATCCGCCGAGCCCCTGCCGCTCGGCGAGGGCCGACGCGTTGCCGGACAGGCGCACTCCGCATCCGCCCCAGCTC
>NZ_JBFUGT010000312.1:0-7446 GCF_056402775.1 Rhodococcus sp. P3_B8 | reverse complement strand
GGGTCGATCATGTCCTCGCGGTTGGACGCGCCGATCACGATGACGTTCTCGAGTCCTTCGACACCGTCGATCTCACTGAGCAGCTGCGGCACGACGGTGGTCTCGACGTCGGAGGAGACACCCGACCCGCGGGTACGGAAGATCGAATCCATCTCGTCGAAGAACACGATCACCGGGGTGCCCTCGGACGCCTTCTCCCGGGCCCGCTGGAAGATCAGCCGGATGTGCCGCTCGGTCTCGCCGACGAACTTGTTCAGCAGCTCGGGGCCCTTGATGTTGAGGAAGTAGGACTTGGCTTCCTTGCTGTCCTGGCCCCGGGCCTCCGCGATCTTCTTCGCGAGCGAGTTGGCGACCGCCTTGGCGATGAGCGTCTTACCGCACCCGGGCGGACCGTAGAGGAGCACACCCTTCGGTGGCCGCAGCTCGTATTCGTGGAACAGGTCCTTGTGGAGGAACGGCAACTCGACGGCGTCGCGGATCTGCTCGATCTGCCGTCCGAGGCCGCCGATGTCGTCGTAGTGCACGTCGGGAACCTCTTCGAGGACCAGATCCTCGACCTCGGCCTTGGGGATCCGCTCGAACGCGTACCCGGCCTTGGTGTCGACGAGGAGGGAGTCACCCGGCCGAAGTTTGCGGGTGGGCGATTCCGCGTCGTACGCGATCGACTCCCTCTCGCTCTCCTCGAAGACGGTCGCGAGGGGTTCGGCCAGCCACACGATCCGTTCCTCGTCGGCGTGGCCGACCACGAGGGCGCGCTGACCGTCGTCGAGGACCTCGCGCAACGTGCTGATCTCACCCACACGCTCAAAGTTGCCCGCTTCCACGATCGTGAGAGCCTCGTTGAGGCGCACGGTCTGGCCGAGCTTGAGGGTCTCGGCGTCGACGTTCGGGGAGCAGGTCAACCGCATCTTGCGGCCGGAGGTGAACACGTCCACGGTCTGATCGTCGTGCACTCCGAGCAGCACGCCGTACCCGCTCGGCGGCTGGCCGAGGCGATCGACTTCTTCTCGAAGGGCGATGAGCTGCTGACGGGCTTCCTTGAGGGTGTCCATCAGCTTGGTGTTCCGGATGGACAGCGAGTCCACTCGCGATTCCATCTCACGAAGCTGTTCCGGCGACTCCGCGAGCTGCCTGCGCAGTGCCGACGCCTCTGCGCGCAACGCCTCGAGCTCTCGTGCGGCCGCAACCGAATCGGGGTTCTCTGTCGAGCTCATGTGCGTCTCCTCCCAATGAGATCTATCAACGCTACCGGCACTGCCCGAATTCTGCGCCGTGACACGGATTCTGCCGATTGCGAATCGGCATCGTGACGCCCTGGGCCACCGAACCTCTCATGTTAGCCTTACCTACTTGTCGAGCAGTTTCTCTCTGTTCTGTGTAACGAAAGGGTTCGTCGTGATAATCCGCAAGCCCCTGAACGGAACATCTTTCATCGGTAGGGCCGTGGTTGCCGTGGGCGCGGTGGTCCTCGCGCTCGGGATGTCGGCCTGCTCGTCCGACGACGCATCCGACACCGCGGCGACGACGTCCGCGGCTACGGCGAGCGAGGCGGTTGCCGCCCCCACGTCCGACGAACTGCTCGGTACGCTGCAGGTCCTCGTGGACCCCGCCCGACCGGTCGACGAGAAGACCGTCGTGGTCGTCGACGGCGACGAACGTCGCCCGAATCTCGAGGCCATGACGGCGGCGATGGCCAACTACCCGGTGTCCTTCACGGTCACGGATGTGCAGGTAGAGGGCGATACCGCGACGGCGAACGTCGCGATCGTCAGCCCGCACGGCACGGCCGCTCCGACCGCGTGGACGTGGGAGAACGTCGACGGCACCTGGAAGGTGTCGGACGAGAGCACGTGCACCCTGCTGGGCATGGCACGCGCCGGCTGCAGCTAATCTCCCGCCTTCGGCGGCGTCCTGTCCGGGCGCCGCCGAAGGCGTGTCTCAGCCCTTGCCCGACCGGCGCTGCGGCTTGGGGGTGACGGTTCCCTCGGCGAGTCGCCGGGCGCTCACCAGGAACGCGGTGTGGCCCTGCATCCGGTGTTCCGGGCGCACGGCGAGCCCGACGACGTGCCACCCGCGGACGATCGATTCCCAGGACCGCGGCTCGGTCCAGCACTCCTGCTCGCGCATCGCCTCGACCACCTTCGAGAGCTGCGTCACAGTGGCGACGTAGACGATGAGCACACCGCCGGGAACCAGCGCCTTGGACACCGCGGGCAGCGCATCCCAGGGGGCGAGCATGTCGAGGACCACCCGGTCGACCTGACCGCCCGCCGCGTCGGCGTCGAACTCGGCGACGTCGGCGATGGTCAGGTCCCAGTTCTCGGGGCGTTCCCCGAAGAACGTCTCGACGTTCCGGACCGCGTGTTCGGCGTGGTCGTCGCGCACCTCGTACGAGATGACCCGGCCTTCCGGACCGACCGCCCGCAGCAATGAGCACGTCAGCGCGCCCGACCCGGCACCGGCCTCGAGCACGCGGGCGCCAGGAAAGACGTCGCCCTCGTGCACGATCTGCGCGGCGTCCTTCGGGTAGATGACCTGCGCCCCGCGGGGCATCGACAGGATGTAGTCGACGAGCAGCGGACGCAGCGCGAGATATGGGGTGCCGTTGGTCGACTTGACCACGCTGCCCTCGTCGGTGCCGATCAGGTCGTCGTGCAGGATGCCGCCGCGGTGGGTGTGGAACTCCTTGCCGGCCTCCAGGTTGACCGTGTAGTGCCGGCCCTTGGCGTCCGTCAACTGGACGCGATCGCCCACCCGAAACGGTCCGCTCGGTCGCGTTTCGCGTCCCACCATCGTCACCGACTCCTCAGCCTGTTCGTCCGGCGCCGTCCGACGCCCACACCGCGCCCCGACTCGACTGTCGGACCGGGGGCCTACCCTGCCAGGTGTGAGCATCTCAGAGTCGCCAGCCCCCGCCACAAAGGGTTCCCCGTCACAGCCCGGCGACACTTCGGCCACCCGCAGGCGCCCCGCCCTGTCACCGTCCCGCGCCGGCGACTTCAAGCAGTGCCCGCTCCTCTACCGTTTCCGCGCGGTCGACCGGCTCCCCGAGGCGCCGTCGCGCGCGCAGGTGAAGGGCACGGTCGTGCACGCCGCGCTGGAGACCCTGTTCGGGCTGCCCGCGGCCGAACGCGTTCCGCGAAAAGCGGTCGATCTGATCCTCCCGTCCTGGGAGCGCATTCTCGCCGAGGCCCCCGACCTGATCGACCTGGTCCCCGAGGACGAGCGCGACACGTTCCTCGACGAGGCGCGTGCCCTCGTCACCGCCTATTACGAGCTGGAGGATCCCACCCGGTTCGAGGCCGAATCGTGCGAACAGCGCGTCGAGACCGAACTCGCCGACGGGGTGCTGCTCCGCGGATTCGTCGACCGCATCGACGTCGCCCCCACCGGTGAGGTGCGGGTGGTCGACTACAAGACCGGCCGGGCGCCCCGCGAGATGTCCGAGTCCAAGGCGCTGTTCCAGATGAAGTTCTACGCGCTGGTCCTGCTCCGCACCCGCGGCATCGTTCCCGCGCAGTTGCGACTGCTGTACCTCGCGTCCGGCACGGTCCTCACCTACGCACCCGACGAGGACGAACTGCTGCGGTTCGAGCGCACGCTGTCGGCGATCTGGAAGGCCATTCTGGCGGCCGGGGTCACCGGCGATTTCCGACCCAAGCCGAGCCGGCTCTGCGACTGGTGTGATCATAAGTCTCTGTGCCCCTCGTTCGGTGGAACGCCGCCTCCCTACCCGGGATGGCCGGAGGGGCCCGCCGAAGACGCACCGGGTTTCGAGGAGATTGTCGAATGAGTTCCGAGTCCTATTACGTACCACTCGGTTTGGAAGCACTGAGTGCGCCGGAAGTGGACTCGGACCAGAAGATCACCGTCGAGCGGTTCGACAGCACGGATCTGACGATCAGTGTGTGGGCGGAGACGATGCAGCACGGCGCTCCCCCGTCCGCGCTGCTCGTGCGAGCACTCGAGCGCTGCGCGCCGCGCGACGACGTGCGTCTCACGCGGGTCGTGGTCGAGATCCTCGGTCCCATCCCGATCGCCGAACTCGAGGTCCGGTCCTGGGTGCAGCGACCGGGACGCCGGGTGGAGCTGGTGGTCGCCGAATTGTGGACCGTCGGCGACCGTCCCCGTGCCGTCGCGCGGGGCTCGGCGTGGCGGATGGAGACCGTCGACACGAGCGACGCCGTCCACGTCGTCGACCCACCACTCGAACCGCGGTCCACCGGCCGGGACGGCAAGTTCGGCAAGGCCTGGAACTCGGGCTACCTGACGACCCTCGACTGGCGGTGGATCGCCGAGATGGGATGCGAGGGCCCGGGCAAGCTGTGGGCGAAGCCGCGACCCGCACTGGTTCTCGGCGAGACCTTGACGCCGCTCGAGCGGCTGTTCTCCATCGCGGACATCGCGAACGGCGTGGGATCGAAACTCGACCCGGCGGACTGGACGTTCCTCAACACCGACCTCACCGTGCACATCTTCCGGGTCCCCGAGGGTGAGTGGGTGGGGGTCAGCTCCGAAACCTCCATCGGACCCGACGGAGTGGGCATGTGCGCGGGCGTGCTCTACGACGAGACCGGCGCCGTCGGCCGGATCGCCCAGACCGTGCAGGTCCRCGCCCGCCCCTGAGCGGAGCGAGCGCGGACCGTGTTGCGGGCGGAGCGAGCGCGGATCGTGTTGCGGTGGAACCAGATCAGAGCGCGCGGCAGGACCGGATGTTGGACGCGAGGATGGCCTTGGCGCCGAGGTCCGCGAGTTCGTCCATGACTCCGTTGTGGCCCTTGATCGGGACCATCGCCCGGACCGCGACCCAGTTCTCGTCGGCGAGCGGCGACAGCGTCGGCGACTCGAGGCCCGGGGTGATCTTCAATGCGTCGTCGAGGATCGTCTTGGGGCAGTCGTAGTCGAGCATCAGGTTCTGCTGCGCGAACACGATGCCGCGCACCCGCTCGACCAGCTGGTTGCGTGCGGAATCGCCGTCGGGCGAGCCGGCGCGCTCGATGAGCACACCCTCGGAGTCGCACAGGGTGTCGCCGAACGCGACCAGGTTGTGCTGGCGCAGCGTGCGGCCGGAGCCGACGACGTCCGCGATGGCGTCGGCGACGCCGAGCTGGATCGAGATCTCCACGGCGCCGTCGAGGCGGATGACCGAGGCCTCGATACCGCGTGCGGACAGGTCGTCGCGCACCAGGTTGGGGTAGGACGTGGCGATCCGGAGCCCCGCGAGGTCCTCGACCGTCCAGTCCTTGCCCGCGGGAGCGGCGTACCGGAACGTGGAGCGGCCGAAGCCGAGCGACAGCCGTTCGGCGACCGGGGCACCCGAGTCGCGGGCGAGGTCGCGGCCGGTGATGCCGAGATCGAGTTCACCGGATCCGACGTAGATCGCGATGTCCTTGGGGCGCAGGAAGAAGAACTCGACCTGGTTGGACGGGTCGAGGACGGTCAGGTCGCGGGAGTCGGTGCGACGGCGGTAACCGGCCTCGCTGAGGATTTCGGCGGCGGACTCGGACAGCGAGCCCTTGTTGGGGACTGCGACGCGCAGCATGGCGGAGGGTTCCTTTCGGGAGCGGGTGGAGGAGTCTCGATCACCGATCACAGATGTCGGTAGACGTCCTCGAGCTTCAGGCCCTTACCCACCATCAGCACCTGCGTCCAGTACAGCAGCTGAGAGATCTCCTCGGCGAGCGCCTCATCGCTCTCGTGCTCGGCGGCGATCCACACCTCACCCGCCTCTTCGAGGATCTTCTTTCCCTGCGAATGGACGCCGGCGTCCAAGGCGGCAACGGTGCCGGAGCCCTCGGGGCGGGTAGCGGCACGCTCGGTCAGCTCGGCGAACAGGGATTCGAAGGTCTTCACGAGGACCCATTGTTTCACGCCGCCGCGGACCTCTCCGAACCGGTCACCACCCGAGTGTGCGGCGACTCTCGAACCGGCGGACCTCACCCGAACGGGGATCGGTGAACTCGATGGCCCGCGCCAGCAACCGCAACGGCGTCGAGAAGTCGCCGGGCTCGGATCGCCGGAAGTCCGGGTAGTAGTTGTCGCCCTCGATCGGCAACCCCAGCGACGACATGTGCAACCGCAGTTGGTGTGTCCGGCCGGTCTTCGGCAGCAGGCAGTACCGCGCGCGGCCGTCGCGGGTCTCGATCAGGTCGACGACGGTCTCACTGTTCGGTTCGCCCGGTTCCTCCGTCGCCGTCATGATCCCGTGTTCCTTGACGATGCGACTGCGGATGGTGCGCGGAAACGTGAGCGTCGGATCGTGCCCGGCGACGGCCTCGTATTCCTTGGTGACCTGCTGGGACACGAACAGTTCCTGATACGGCCTGCGGTCTTCCCGCCGGATCAGGAACACCAGGACGCCGGCCGTCATCCGGTCGAGCCGGTGCGCCGGTGTGAGGTCGGGCAGGTCGAGCGCCCGCCGCAGCCGCACGACCGCCGTCTCGGTGATGTGCGCGCCCCGCGGAATGGTCGCGAGGAAATGGGGTTTGTCGATCACCACGAGGTGGTCGTCGCGGTGCAGGATGTCGATCTCGAACGGAACCGGGATCTCCGGCGCGGGGTCTCGGTAGAAGTACACGAAACGCGTCGGGGCATAACGGGTCCCGCGGTCGACCACCCTGCCGTGTTCGTCGACGACGTCCCCGCCGTCGATCAGCGACAGCCAGTGCGCGCGTTCGTCCGGGTACGTCTCGACCAGGAATTCGGCGACCGTCTTCGTGCCGACGCCTGCCGGCATCCGGATGCGATCGGGACCGAGGCCGTTGCGGACCGGCAGGGGCGCCCCCGCCACCTCAGCCCGCCCGATTCTCGGTGCAGTCGGCGCAGACGAGCACGAGTTCGCGACCCCGGTCGTCCGGCAGATTCTCGTACCGGGACGTCGGACCGCCGCACGTGCTGCAGCGCCCCAGGGTCTTGGCCTGATCGCTGAACTCGATGCTCATCCGCTTGTCGAACACGTACAGCGACCCCTCCCACAAGCCCGTGTCGCCGAATGCCTCGCCGTAGCGGACGATGCCGCCGTCCAGTTGGTAGATCTCACCGAATCCGCGCGAGCGCATCAGCGAGGACAGGACCTCGCACCGCACTCCCCCGGTGCAGTACGTGACGACGGCCTTGTCCTTGAGATGGTCGTACTTGCCGCTGTCGAGTTCGTGCACGAACTCGCGCGTGGTGGACACGTCGGGCACGACGGCGTCCCGGAAGCGTCCGATCTCCGCCTCGAAACCGTTGCGCCCGTCGAAGAAGACGACGTCGTCACCGCGACCCTCGATCAGGCGATGCACCTCGTCGGGCGCCAGGTGGGTACCGCCGCCGACGACGCCGTCCGCGTCCACCTTCAGCTCGCCCGGCGCACCGAACGTCACGATCTCCGGCCGCACCTTGACGCTCAGCCGCGGGAAGTCGTCACCGAGCCCGTCCGACCACTTGATGTCGGCGTCCTTGAAC
>NZ_JBFUGT010000311.1:0-7486 GCF_056402775.1 Rhodococcus sp. P3_B8 | reverse complement strand
GTCTCTACCTCGCCACCCGGGCGCTGGACCCCACGGGTAAGGGAAGGGCACGATGGGTGACGAGGTGGAAGCCGGCCCTCAATGCGTTTGCTATCACATTCGAAGGCCGTATCACCCCAACTGTGATCTAGATTCATGCGCCAGAACTGGATCCACCGATGTTCTGACAGTCCCCGTGTCGTTGGTACGTGCCGAACTGTTCCAGATAGCCGGCCCAGCTCGGGGTTAATGTCTGCCGCATCGGCTCGTCGAAATCGGTGGTGGCCGCGGCGAAGTCGTCGCGCACGATCGCGTCGAGGATGTGCACTGCCGCTCGTCGTACGAGGATGTCAGAGCTGTGGTTGTCGCTGGTGCGGCCGTGGAGGTGGACGGCTCATCGGGCGTGTGGGCTGTCGCTTGTGCATCCGGTGGACAGCGTGAGTGCGGCGACGGCCGCGTAGACCGCGGTGAGCAGGACACACCGGATTGCTCCGAGCGGATTATCGGGGTCCGGGGAGCCACGGACATTTCCCCGCGTAGGCAGTACCTGTGCGGTTGTGTCTGGGGGAGGTGGGGTACCCGAATGTCAGGACTGCTACGCGAGTGCCGGATGTGCGTGGATGGTCGACTGCCCGTCGCGGTGGTCCCGACTGCCCGCCGCCAACGGTGGCCGCGTGAACCTGGAAGTGTCGAACCGAAGGTCGGGGCGCCGGAGGAATACTCTCGTGACCGATGATGTCACGGTCGATGAGCACGGGCGTTACCGCCTGCGCCTGGAACGCCATCTGGATCACGCTCGCTCGGAGGTGTGGCGGGCGCTGACGAGTGTGCGATGTCCTCCTCGCCTGGCGCAGGTGGCACCGCGCGCCGACCCGCCAAGGTTACTCGAGTACAGAACCGGGGACACCGCGGTGCGGTGGGAGATCGCCGACGATGGCCGCGCCGGGTCGGTGCTGGTCTTCACCCAGGTCTGCGGCAGCCGGCAGGACGGTGTCGACGAGATGGGGTGGTGGTTAACCGCCCTCGAGGTGCTCGGGGAGTGGCTCGACGGCGATACGCACACCGACTTCCCGCGCCGGGCCCGGTGCATGATTGAGCGCTGCCGCTGCGCATTCGGGTGAGCGGCGGGTGACCTCAGCGGGGTGCCCCCGGTGGCCTCTGGTTCCGGACCGCGTCCCAACCTCGCCGGATTGACGGCGTCCGCGAGACGGGAGGTCTACTCGTCGGCCTCCGCGAGATCGAGCGGGAATCGATGTGGTCGGCTGCCGAGGGCTGATCGGGCGGTTTACGGTGTTGTGCGTTGTTCGCGATCGCAGTGGACGTCCGTGGAGGAGGGGCGTCATGTCTGCGAAGTTCGAGCTGTTCAAGACGCCGCCGGCCAGTTCCGGTTTCATTTGAAGTCGGCGAACGGCGAGGTCATCGCGGCCGGTCAGGGCTATACCTCGAAGGCGGCGGCGCAGAACGGCATTTCGGCGATCAACGACAATGCCGCAACCGCTGCCACCGAAGATCTGACCGGACCGCTGGTGTACGCCGGCGCACCGACGAGGTGGGGTCGCCCGTGGAGTCGGGAGGGGCGGAGGGACTTCGCTGGGGTGCGGATCTATTCGTGGGGTTGTGGGTGTTCGGTGAGTTGGTGCCGGAGGCGGTCGCGCATCTCGTGCGTGCTGATGTCGGCGAGGTGGGTGAGGATTTGGGTGCCGGTGGAGGTGGGGTCGGCGAGGAGGGCGAGCAGGAGGTGTTCGGTGCCGATGATGTCGTGTCCGAGAAGCGAGGCTTCTCGCAGGCTGTGTTCGAGGGCCTTTCTCAGGGTCGGAGTGAGGGGAGGCCCGGCACATTCGCTGTCGCTGTTCGGGTAAGCGGGAATCTCGTCGAGGGCGCTGTCGATGTGGGGCTGGTGATCCCCCAGGAGGTGAGGGTGGCAGCGGTGGGGTCGCCGGCGGCGAGGATACCGGTGAGGAGGTGTTCGGTGCCGACGTGGTTGTGGTGGTGGGTGCGGGCCGCGTCGGAGGCGAGGACCACGGCGCGGCGTGCTTGGTCGCTGAATTTCTCGAACACCGTTGATCTCTCCTTCGGCGAGTCCCTGCGCGGGGGTGGAGCCGTTGCTTTCCAGTATCCCGTGTGGGGGCGCCGAGCCTGCAAGGATGAGTCGTCCAGGGGTGGGTGATTCGGGGCGGGGGTTACGGCTGCGGGGTTTCGGTGCGTCTGCAGCTCCGCGCTGACAGGCGTGAAGATACCCGGTGTGCCGACCCCGGGCCGACATCAGGACACTTCGCCTTCGCTGTCGGTCCTTTCGCCTGTCGAAACGGCGAGCAGTCGTTGTCTGGCGAGGCCTTCGAGTCCGGGTGGATTCGGGTCGGCCGGGGAGTCCGAGCCTCTCGTTTCGCGGCAGCACTGGCGCACGATCTGCGTCACCCTCTGCAGTGGCACCCGGCCGTCGAATTCGCCGCACAGCCGTTCGACGACGTCGGCGTAGGAATCGGGCACAGTAATCACCACCTCGAGCAAGACCCTGTCACCACGTACCCCGGACCGGTGTCCGGCAAAACGGTAGCTCGGTGGGTGTCGGGACAGCGATGGCTCCCGTGAACAGGGGCCAGGTCTCACCGCAGGTGGGGGCGACTGCATCTGTCGAGAGATCCGCTGCTATATCCCGCGGAGCAGCCGATCCGATTCTCACGGACGGCGCGTACGTCGAACGCGATTCACACCGCGTCTGCAGAGTGAATGGTCGCCTCCGCGGCGAACACGATGTCCCGATTCCCGTGTCAGGTCAGGGCGCTGCCGGCCTGCCATTGCTCCCACGGCACGGACCAGTCGCCGTTCTGCCACAGCTCGAGCGGGGCCCCACCGGTGTTGCGGACCTCGACGATGTCGCCGGGCACGGAGAAGTCGTAAAACCAGCGGGCGTTGTCGGGGCTCAGGTTCAGGCAGCCGTGCGAGACGTTGGTGTTGCCCTGCGCCCAGATGGTATCGGCGAGTTCGTGGAGGTAGATTCCGTCGTTACTGATGCGGGTGGCGTAGTTGATCGATTCCTTGTACCCGAGGCGGGAGTTCACGGGAAGCCCGTAGGTGGACGAATCCATGTTTACCGGGTTGGCCTTGTCGATGACGGTGTAGATGCCCGGTTGAGTCCAGAACGAGAGGGTCTGCCCGCCCACGACTTCGGTGCCGCCCCGGCCCATCGACGTCGGCATCGTCCGGACTACCTGCCCGTTGTCGGTGACGGTGACCTGTTTGGTGGTGTCGTCGGCGACGGAGATGTGGGCGTCACCGATGGTGAACGAGGTGGTCGCGTCCTCCTGGCCGAAGAGGCCTTCGCCGAGCGCGATGCCGTAGACGTTGGCGCGGACGGTGACCTGGGTGCCGGGTGTCCAATAGTTTTCCGGTCGCCAGTGCACGTTCTGGTCGTCGGCCCAGTACCAGGAGCCGGTGACCGGGGGTGTGGTCTCCACGTGCAGGGCCTTCTCGGCGGCGACGCGGTCGGTGATCGGTTCGTCGAAATGGGTGACGATGACGATGCCGATACCGAAGGTGCCGCCGTCGGCGAGCAGGTTCCCGCCGCTGGTGACGAAGGTGGGTTTGGTCTGGTTCCCGGGGGTGACCGTGGAGAACGTGCTGGTCTTCTCGCTCCGGACACCCTGGTCGCCGACCGCGATGACCGCGAGGGTGTAGGTGCGGCCATAGCCGAGGGGCACGCCCGGTTTCCAGGACAGGCGATCGGGGGTGAAGATGCCCTCGACCAGCCGGCCCTCGTCGTTGGTCATGGTGACCGTCTCGAGGGTGCCACCGGTGGTGCTCACCGCTACCGGGTCCGTGGGGTTGACCGCGGGGGCGCCGTCGGCCGGGGACACGGTGATCTCCGGTCCCGGCGGCGGCGTGGCCGGTCCCGCGGGTTGGTTGGTGGAGGGTGCGCAGGCGGCGGCCACGAGAGCGAGCAGCAGGACTGCGAGGACAGCGGCGAGGTGACCGAGACGGCGACGGCGGCGGGCGTGCATGACAGTGATTCTCCCGTGCGGAAGGGTCCGCGCGCGTGCAGTCGCTATGCGACGGAGGTCACCACGGCATTTCCGGGGCCTGTGTCCGCGGCGGGCTCGTTCTGCAAGGTCGCGTGCTGGCGGTCGAGCTTCTCCGCTAGCGGCCTGATGCCGCTGACGGAGTTCGCCAGCTAGGCCGTGAAGAAGTCGATGAGCGCGCAGGCGATCTGGTGGGGTGCGTTTTCCGTGGGGATGTGCCCCGCATCTGGGATGCGGATGAGCATGGTGTGCGGGATCTCCGAGACGAACCGCTCGGCGTACTCCACCGTCTCGAAGGGGTCGTCCTCACCCCAGATCAGCAGCTTCGGTGTCATGGATCGTCGCAGCGCGGGAAGGAGATCGAGGGTGAAGCGGCTGTCGGCCGCACCCGCGAGAGCGATCCAGGATCGGCGCACCCGCGAAGTCGTCCACGGATCCAGATAGTCCGCGATTCGCCGCTCGGTGGCGGCACCGCCCAGTGCCGTCGTCACCGCTTGTCGGCGGGCGGTGAGAACGTCGTGAGCGGTGGTCCCCGCGGCCACCCCTGGGCCCCGGAATCGGGCGACATGGGGCGCTGGCCAGGAGTCGTATGTGACTGAGTTGACCAACGCCAGCCGGGACACCTTCAGACGATCGTGAACAAGGAGATGCTGAGCGATGGCGCCGCCGATGTCATGACCTGCCAGGGCGGTCGGCCCGGAAATTTTCAGCGCCGAGGCGAATCGCACCACCCAATCCGCGAGGGCCGGGACCGTGGCCGTTTCCAGGGTGAGCTCGCCTGCCGAATGCCCCAGTCCGGGGAGATCGACCGCAATGGGCCGTAGCCCCGCCTTGGCGAGGCGGCCCAGCACCGGAAACCAGACCCGACTCCAGTACGTTCCGTGCAGCAGCAACACCACCGGACCGTCTTGCTCGACGGTCAGGTAGCTGGCCGCTTCACCGTCGACCTGGACTGCGGTCCTGACCACACCCGTGTCCGTGACTTCGCTCATGGGACCACTGTGGACGAAATCAGCGTGATGTGTCAACGACGTTGCAACACAGACTTATCCGCGACCCCAAGCAGGCGACGAGCTCTACGTCGCGGTCGGCTATCGAGCTGACTTGATCACCGCCCGCGGCGCTGTGGCGGGTGTGCGTCCCGCCTTGACGGGAGCGGGAGCCGGCGCGTTCTCTTGCCGGGGTCGCCGCACCGATTCTCGCCGACCGGCGGGGTGCACAGCGCAATCGCCGTTTCCGAACGAGCCGGTCGGGTATTCCGTCTTAAGGACGAGGAGGTCTGAAGAAAATGCCTGTTTGGGGATGGATCCTGATTGCGGCCATCGTCGTGATCGCCGTACTGGCGATCATCGTCGCACGCTCGGTCAGCAGTCGTCAGCGGACGGACCGGCTGAGGGGACGGTTTGGTCCCGAATACGAGCGAACTGTGGGAGAGGTCGGCAACCTAGACGCCGCGGAAGACGAGCTCGCCGCGCGCGAACGAAAGCGGGAGAAGCTCGATATCGTGCCGTTGACGCCCGAGGCGCAAGCGAAGTACGCCGACTCGTGGCGGACGGTGCAGATCGAGTTCGTCGACAATCCGTCGAGCGCGGTGGGCGCTGCGGACCGGCTCGTGATCCAGGTCATGCGCGAGCGCGGCTACCCGATCGACGACTTCGATCAGCGGGCGGCCGACATTTCGGTCGACCATCCGAAGGTCGTCGAAAACTACCGAACTGCGCACGGCATCTATCTAGCGCAGGAGCAGGGCGGCGTCGGCACCGAGGAACAGCGCGAGGCTTTTGTGCACTACCGGGCACTCTTCGAGAAATTGCTCGAGACGGATGAGAACAAAGACAAGCCAAAGGAGGCGCGCGCATGACCACCCAGGATCAGCAACCCGAGGGCATCGGCTCGACCAGGGGGGTCGAATCGTCGACCGAGACCGCCGGTTCGGGCGAGACCGTGACCTCAAGCGGGACAACCGGCTCGTCGACCGAGACCGCCGGTTCGGGCGAGACTGTGTCCTCGGCCGGGACAACCGGCTCCTCCACTGCGGGGACTGCCCCGTCGGCTGAGGGGACCCACTCATCGACCACGGCAACCGAATCATCGTCCCGGCAATCGCTTTTCGCTGAGGACGAGCTATCGGTCCTCCGCTCGCGTTGGGACGAGGTTCAGGCGGGATTCGTCGATGATCCCAGAGAGTGCGTTCAAAAGGCGGATGGTCTCGTGTCGGACGTCGTCGACCGGCTCACGACCGGCTTCTCGGACGCGCGTTCGCGGCTAGAGGAGCAGTGGGCTCGAGGCGAAGATGGCTCCACGGAGGATCTTCGTATCGCACTCAAGCGCTACCGCGAATTCTTCCAGCGACTACTCGCGCTCTGAGGAGCAAAGAGAACGCCTTAATTGACACAATCTCCGTTATCGACACTTCCGGAATAGCTTTCCAGCAGCGCATTTGGCGCTCAACTGTGGTCCACGTGTACTCCGTCGGCAAGGACGCGATCGATGCTCGAGGGCCACCGTCGAGCGGCCGGCACCGTACGGATCGTGTACCAGCTGAAGGGCTGCATCACCGGTGAAATGCCATTCGGCGAGACCGGGCAAGGCGAAGGCGGCAGATCGGCGGACGAACGTCGTGTACCCGAAGTCGACGCGGTGGTCGCCGAACTTGCCGAGTCACCGGCGGTAACCGAACAGGCCAAGGGCGCACTGGTGCTGGTCTACGGGATTCCCGGCGACCGCGCCTTCGACGTTCTCACCTGGTGCTCCCAGCAGACCAACACCCGACTCCGCACGATCGCCGAACAACTCGTCGCCGGATTCGCCGAGTGCGAACCCGCTCCGGACCTACGGACCCGGTTCGACCACCTTCTGCTCACCGCCCACCAGCGAACCCGGCAACAGGGCTGAGGAATTGACCGAGTAAGTGACAGTCCCGCGGGGCGCCGGAGAAAAACAAACCTGGACCGGGCGGCCCACCGGTCGAGGACGCAATCTGGCACCCGTGCATCTAGGGACATCCCCGATGAATCACCAGGGCTGCGTCGCGCACGCTTCGCCGACCACGATCATCCCGCCTCGTTCGACGGTTGTCGCGTCTCCTCGAGACGTTGCCGCTGCCGGACCCCGTACGCCGCCTCCTTGACGGCGGCGTCGTCCTCGAGACCCGACCCGAGGGCCCCACCGATGGTGGCAATGGACGCCAGCAACCAGGTGAGCGTCAGGTAATCGAAGAAGTTCACCCCGTGCCCGAGAATGCGGGACAACAGTTCCGGGGGAAGAGTGAGACACGCGGTGAACAGCAGCAGGCCGAACAGGGCCACGTGCAGCACCACGACGCCGATGACCAGGGTGACCACGGTCGCGGTGTTGTACAGCACCGAACGATCACGCTCCTCCGGCGACTTCGGCCGCTCCCACAGTTCGTGATCGAGGATCAGCCACAGAATCATCGCCACGATCGACAGGACCGTCGCCGCACTCATACGCCATGGGCCCATCGTGTC
>NZ_JBFUGT010000310.1:0-7498 GCF_056402775.1 Rhodococcus sp. P3_B8 | reverse complement strand
TCCCCCGTGGGGTCGCGGCGACGACGGCCCTCAGCGATTTCACAGCGCGCGTGTGTCACCATCAGCGGTCGTCCCGTCCCTGGGCTCGGTCGTTGTGAGGAGGCATTGATGCGGGTGCGATTACCCGGGCGGGTCGTCCCGCTGACCGAGGCGCAGCACGCCATTTGGTTCGCACAGCAGCTCACACCCGAGATTCCCTACGTGATCGCCCAGTACGTGGACCTGCGTGGTCCGGTACGCCTGGACCTGCTGACGGACGCGTCCGCACGAGCCGTCCACGAACTGGGATCGTTCACCGTGCGGGAGGTGGACGGCCGGCCCCACCAGGTTTTCGGCACCGGAACGTCGGAGCCGGTGCCGGTGGTCGACCTGCGGGACGAACCCGATCCGGTCGACGCGGCCGAACGGTGGATGCGGAATGACTGCACCTCCCCCGTCGACATGTACGGCGAATCACTCGTCCTATCGACGATTCTGCAGGTGGGCGCCGAGCGCACCTACTGGTACTCGCGTGCCCACCATGTCGCGATGGACGGTTATGCGGCGATGATGTTCATGCGCCGCACCGCCGAACTGTACGTGGCGGGAATCGACGGCGACCGGCCTCCGGAGTTCCAGACGGTCGATCCTGGGCGGATCGCGGCGGACGACGCGGACTACCGGTCTTCGCCCCGCTTCGAACGCGACCGCGCCTACTGGCGGGCGCAGGTCCGCGACCTGCCCCCGATGGTCGGCCTCAGCGGACGACGTACCCCGAATCCCGGCGCCTCGGTGCTGGTGGCACGGGGCAGCGCGGACCGCAGCAGCGACCTCTTGCGTCCCACCGACGACGGGAACGCGCACAGCCCGACCGTGGTGGTGGTGGCGGCGTTCGCCGCGTATCTCGCCCGCATGACCGGCGCCGACGACGTGGTCCTGTCACTTCCGGTGTCCGCCAGGACATCTGCGCGGCTGCGCGGCGCCGGTGGTTCCGTGTCGAACGTCCTTCCCCTCCCCCTGCGCGGTGTCGGCACCGGCACGGTGCGGGAGGCGGTGCGGGCGGCCCGAACGGCCTTGACAGGGGCGCTCCGCCATCAGCGGTACCGCCGCGAGGACATCGGCAAGGACACCGCCTCTGCCGGAACGGGTCTCACCCACTTCGGTCCGGTCCTCAACGTGATGCTGTTCAAGCAGGAGATCACTCTCGGTCCGGTCAGCGGACGCGTGCAGGTGCTGACGACCGGTCCCACGGCCGACCTGGCCGTCAACATCTATCCGGGACCACCCGGCTCGGTTCCGCGCATCGACGTCGAGGCGAGTCCGGCGCTGTACGACGAGGACGAGGTCACCGGGCACCATCGACGATTCACCGTGTTCCTCGCGCGCTTCCATGCCGCCACCGGCACGGACCGCCTGGTCGCCGACCTCGACGTGTTCCACGACGCCGAACGGGAGGCGTTCACTCCGGCCTCCGGACTGCCGGATTCGGAACCTGTGACGCTGGATCGGATTCTCGCGGCGACCGTCGTTACCCGCCCCGACGCCGTCGCGGTCCGGGACCGAGGGCGGGTGGTGACCTACCGCGAACTCGACGAGGCCGCCGACCGGTGGGCGCGGGTGCTGACCGGGCACGGCGTCGAACCCGAGGACCTGGTGGCGGTGTCGATTCCGCGGTCGTACGAATCGGTGCTGGCGTTGTGGGCAGTAGTCAGGAGCGGCGCGGCGTACGTGCCCGTCGATCCGACCCACCCCACCGACCGGATCGCCTACACCCTCGGCGACTCCGGCGCGGCGCTGGGTCTCACCGTCCGCTCGGCGCGCGATAGCCTGCCCGGCACCATCCGCTGGCTGAGCCTCGACGACGGCGACGAGAATCCGCTGACCGCGGAACGCGGTAGCCCTGTGCGCATCGAGCACCCCGCCTACGTGATCTACACCTCCGGCTCCACCGGGGTCCCGAAAGGGGTCGTCGTCACGCACGACGGTCTCGCCAACCTCGTGCAGGAGATTCGGGACAAGTACGCGGTCACAGCACATTCACGGGTCCTGCATTTCGCATCGCCCAGCTTCGACACCGCACTGGTCGAGGTGCTCGCGGCGTGCATCGGCGGCGCCACCCTGGTGATCGCACCGACCGACGTGTACGGCGGGGCGGAGCTGAGAGAACTGCTGCGTGCCGAACGCATCACCCATCTGCTGTCGACGCCGTCCGCGCTGGCGACCGTGGCACCCGACGGGCTCGACTCCCTGGAGCTGGTCCTCGTCGGAGGCGAGGTGTGCCCGCAGGACCTCGCTGATCGGTGGGCGGCCGGCCGGACGATGCGGAATGCCTACGGGCCCACCGAAACCACGTGCAGCGTCACCCTCACCGACCCCCTCGACCCGGGCAGCCGGGTGACGATCGGGTCCCTGATGCGGGGCGTGCGGGCGACGGTCTGCGATCCGCTGCTGCGCCCCCTCCCGCCGGGGGCCGTCGGCGAGCTGTACCTCGGGACGCCGGCACTCGCCCGCGGATACCACCGGCAACCGGCACTGACCGCCACACGATTCGTCGCGGACCCGGCCGGCAAGCCGGGATCCCGCATGTTCCGCACCGGTGACCGGGTCCGGTGGACGAACGCGACCACCCTCGAATTCCTCGAACGCGCCGACGATCAGGTGAAGGTCCGCGGATTCCGCATCGAGCTCGGCGAAATCGACGCCGCGCTGCGCAGGAACCCGGACATCGACTTCGCCACCACGGTCGTGTACCGCAACCCGGCCGGAGACCCGGTCCTGGTCTCCTACATCGTGGTGCGGCGCGAGTCGCAGACCACGCCCGAGTCGGCGAGACGCGACCTCGCACGGTTCCTGCCGGACTACATGGTTCCCGCATCGATCACGGTGCTGGACGCGGTTCCCCTGACACCGACGAAGAAGCTGGACCGCGGCGCACTCCCCGCCCCCGACTTCGGCACGACCACCACCCCTCGACGCGAACCGGACACGGTGACCGAGCGCACGGTCGCCGACGTGTTCGGCCGACTGCTCGGTGTCCCCGCCGTCGCGGCGGGCGATTCGTTCTTCGACCTCGGCGGAGACTCCCTGTCCGCCACGAGGGTGGTCGCGACATTGAACGCAGAACTCGACGCGACGCTCGGTGTGCGTGAGCTGTTCGAGACCCCGACCGTGTCGGCGCTCGCGGAGCGGATCGACGACAGGGACGCTTCCGGATCCGGCACGGTGCGCGCTCCGGGTATCGCCGCCACCGCCGTGCCCGACCGGGTGCCGCTGTCGCCGTCGCAGCAGTTCATCGACCGCACGGCCACCACCCCGCCGCTGTACAGCATTCCGTTCACGGTGCGGGTGGCGGGGGCGGTGGACGTCGACGCGCTGCGCTGCGCTGTGGCGGACGTCGTGGCGCGCCACGGTGCGTTACGCACCGTCTTCCCTGACTCGGCGTCGGGGCCGTATCAGCGTCTGCTGTCCGTCGACGATGCCCTACCGGATCTGGCGCCGATCCCCGCCGGACCCGACGACGTCGGCAACCGGGTGGATCGGGTGATGGGGGCGCCGTTCGACGTGCGGACCGAACCCCCCTTGCGCGCACGACTCTTCGCATTGGACGCACGCGATCACCTCCTCGCGTGCGTCCTCCACCACATCGCCGCGGACGGATGGTCGCTGGCGCTGGTCGCACGCGATCTCGTCTCCGCGTATGCGAGCCGGACCGCGGGCGCGCCCCCGGGCTGGGAGCCGCCCCGGGTGACCTACCCGCAGTACAGTGTGTGGCGTCGCGACATGCTGGGCACCGAGGACGATCCGGGAAGCGTCGCGTCGCGGCAACTCGCGTTCTGGACCCAGGAACTGTCGGGACTCCCCGGCGAGGTGGGGCTGCCCCTCGACCGACAGCGGCCGCAGAACTGGACGTACGGCGCGGGACGCGTCACGTTCCGGATCGACGAGACCGCACATGTCACGCTCGCGTCGCTTGCGCACCGACATCACGCCACGGTGTTCACCGCGCTGCGATCTGCGGTCGCGATCCTGCTCGCTCGGTTGAGCGGAGACACCGACATCGCCGTCGGCACCCCGGTCGCCGGTCGGAACGTCCCGGAATTGGACGACGTCGTCGGGATGTTCGTCAACACCGTCGTCCTGCGGACCCGGGTCGATCCCGGGGACACGCTCGCGGCGGTGATCCGAGATACCCATGACGTCGAACTGCGTGCCTTCGCGCACGCGGACCTGCAGTTCGAGCGACTCGTCGACCTGATCGACCCGCCCCGGTCGCCGTCGCTGCACCCGTTCTTCCAGGTCGCGATGTCGCTGAACAACTTCACCCCGGCGACCCTGGACGTCGCCGGCCTCCGTTTCGACATCACCCCGCGGCCCCTCGACGTGGCGAAATGCGATCTCCACTTTCATTTCACCGAGTGCCACGACTCCACCGGCAGGCCGGCCGGGATCGACGCCGAACTGGTGTACGCCACCGACCTCTTCGACGGGGCCACCGCGACGTCCTTCGTCGACGCTCTACTGGCCGTCGTCGGAGACGATCACGGTGGATGAGCAACACTGACACCATGGATCGGAATCTGCTCGACCCGAGGTCGTGGAATGTGCGCGCCCGGTCCGCGGCGGCGGCCGCCCTGGTGGTCACGATCTGCCTCGTCCTCGCGGGCGGAGCGTTGCTCGTGGTGCTGTATCGGACGCTGGAGCATTCGGCGCGCGACGCCGCGGACGCCCGCGCACGGCAAATCGTCGAGGAACTCCGGACCGCGGCACCCGGGGGCCTCGACAGCTCCTTGTTCGCGACCGACGGCCAGATCGGCACCATCCAGGTCATCGACTCGGCCGGCATCGTCGTGGCGGCCTCACCCGGCGCCGACCGCCTCCCTGTCACGTTCGAGCCAGTGCCGCCCGGCGATTCGCGGTACCTCGGCAACATCGACCTCGGCGGCGAACCCGACTACTGGATCGTCGAACAGGGCGCGCAGTCGCCGTCGGGTCCCGCGACCGTCGTGGTCGGGGCGGACCGCGAACCCATCGAGGGCATTCTCGGCACGGTGGCCCTGCTCATGGCGATCGGTGGCCCCGTCGTCGTCGCGTTGGTGGCGGTGGCGAGCTATCGACTCGTCGGCGCGGCCCTCCTGCCCGTCGAACGGATCCGGGCGCGGGTGGCCGCCATCTCCACGGACCGGCTCGACGAACGCGTCCCGGTCCCGGACACCCAGGACGAGATCGCCCGGCTCGCCGAAACGATGAACAGCATGCTCGGCCGGCTCGAGTCCGGTCACCGCGCACAGCAACGATTCGTCTCCGACGCATCGCACGAACTGCGCAGCCCGCTGGCCACCATCACCGCCGCCCTGGAGTTGGCGCACACCCGCCCCGAACTGGTCGACACGTCGCTGGTCGACGAGTCGTTGCTGCCCGAGGCGCGCCGCATGAACCATCTCCTCGCGGACCTGCTGCTCCTCGCCCGGGCCGACGAGAACGGGCTCACCCACACGTCGGTGGATGTGGATATCGACGACCTGATGTACGCCGAGAGTGCCCGAGTGCGGGACATGTCGCCGGAGTTGGTGGTGCGGGCGGCGATCGCGCCGGTCCGAGTGGTCGGCGACCCGCAGCAACTGGCGCGGGTGGTGCGCAATCTCGTCGACAACGCGCGGCGTCACGCCCGGCGTGAGATCCGCCTGAACTGCCGGACGTCGTCCGACGGAGCGGTCCTCGAGGTCGCCGACGACGGGCCGGGGATTGCTTTGCTGGACCGGCAGCGGATATTCGAACGGTTCGTCCGCCTCGACACCCCCCGCACCCGCGACTCGGGGGGTGCGGGGCTGGGCCTGGCGATCGTCGCCGAGATCGTCGCGACACACGGTGGCACGATCGACGTCACCGACAGCGACACGGGCGGGGCGCGATTCGTGATCGCCCTCCCCGTGGACGGTACCTGTCAGTCGTCACCGGACTTCAGCCGGTAGCCGACCCCGCGAACGGTATCGATGCTGTTTCTGCCGAACGGGGTATCCACCTTGCGTCGCAGATAACCGATGTACACCTCGACGATGTTGTCGTCGCCCTCGTAGTGGGTGTCCCACACCGACTGCAGAATCTCCTGCTTGGTGACCGCGGACCCGGCATTCCGCATCAAGAACTCCAGGACGCTGTATTCGCGAGGCGTCAGCGCGAGCGCGATGCCGTCCCGAGTGACCCGATGCCGGGCGGGATCCAGTTCCAGTCCGTTCACCGTCAGGACGGGGGGACGCCGCGGTGCGCYGCGGCGGATCAGCGCCCGCAGCCGGGCCACCAGCACCACGAACGAGAACGGTTTGATCAGATAGTCGTCGGCGCCGAGGTCGAACGCGTCCGCCAGGTCGTATTCGCCGTCCTTGGCCGACAACATCAGCACCGGAGTCCACACTTCACGACGCCGCAGGTCCCGCACGATGTCGTACCCGTGTTTCCCGGGCAGCATGATGTCGAGGACGACCACGTCGAAGTCGCCGCTGAGCGCCGCCTCGAAACCCGACAGGCCGTCGTGCTCGACGTCGACGACGAACCCCTCGGCCGTCAGTCCACGGCGCACCGTCTCAGCGAGACGCCGTTCGTCCTCGACCAGAAGAACTCGCACCGCCTCTCCTCCCTGTGCCCCGCGACTTTCAGTACAACAGACCGCCGCGGGGTGGGCCACGCGCTCTCAGCGTTCCCACAGCGGGCCGTGACGACACTGGCCGAATGCCCCACACCTCCGCCGCCACCGCCGGGCTTCGTGTGTCCACCGTCCGCTCGGCGCCGTTGCTCCGTCGAAACCGCTCCCGGTCGTCAGCCGAGTGGGAGGCTGAGGAGGGAACAGTTTCTCTGGTTCGACCCGGACGACAGGAGACCACTATGCGACTGACCACACTCGGCGACCTTCCCGCGCGCATCGCGACCGGGGGTTTCATCCTCCACACAGGGATGCAGAAATGGTCGGCGGACGAGCAGACCGCCCAGAGTATTCACGGGATGGCGGCGGGGGCGTTCCCGTTCCTGAACGCGATCCCGCCGGAACGATTCATCAAGTTGCTGTCGGTCGCCGAGATAGGCACTGGCGCAGCACTGCTCACACCGTTCGTGCCCTCCGCCGTGGCCGGGGCGGCGCTCACCGGGTTCTCCGGCGGCCTCGTGGCCATGTACGCGAGGACGCCCGCGCTGCGTAACCCCGGCAGCATCTGGCCGAACGAGAACGGCATCGCCGTCGCCAAGGACGTGTGGATGCTCGGCATCGGGTTGGGTTTCGTGCTCGGCGGGTTGTCCCGTTCCCGCTGCCGCTGACTGTCTGACGTCGATCGGACCGAGTTCGGAGACTCCGTC
Organism: Rhodococcus sp. P3_B8; assembly: GCF_056402775.1. NCBI lineage: Bacteria > Bacillati > Actinomycetota > Actinomycetes > Mycobacteriales > Nocardiaceae > Rhodococcus > Rhodococcus sp. P3_B8. The sequence goes on along the minus strand of NZ_JBFUGT010000310.1, from coordinate 178 downwards.
GGCTACTGCTCGGGCACGACGCAGAAGTCGCTGTCGGAGAACCCCGAGGGCCGCACACCGAGCGCCTGATTGAGCCGTCCCCGGTGGTTCTCCCAGGCGATGGCCGCGGCGAGTTCGGTCAGCTGCGCCTCGGAGAACTCGGCGAGCAGTGAGCGCCGCAGGTCCTCGCCGATGTGGG
>NZ_JBFUGT010000309.1:0-7546 GCF_056402775.1 Rhodococcus sp. P3_B8 | reverse complement strand
TTCGCTCGGCACGGCGGACGGTGCCAGCGCGACGGGAGTGGACCCGTCCTGCGACTCCAGGATCTCCCGGCCGGGATGGAAGATCTGCCCGACGACGACACACTCGTGGCGGTGACAGACGTCGGCGATGCGCCGGTACCCCGGGATGCAGTCGTCGTCCGTCGCCATCAGCACGTGGGACGTGTAGCGGGCGGTCTCGTGAACGCCTGCGACCTGGACCACGATCATGCCGACACCACCGGCGGCGCGGGCTTCGTGGTAGGCGACCAGTTCGTCGGTCACCTTCCCCTTCTGCACGAGAACGGTGTCGTGCCCGGAAGACACGATGCGGTTCGCGAGCGTCACGTTCCCGATGCGAAGCGGGGAGAACAGGTGGGGAAAGAGCTGTGACGTCATATCTTTCACCTTTCGACGCCCGCGGCGACGCGCGGCCGGCGGTCGTAGCCGCCGAGTCCGAGCGGCTGCACGAACGTCTTGGTCAACACGACATGGAGCGTGCCGGCGACGAGGAACGCCGGAATCGAGGCGGTGGTGTACGGAAAGAGCGAGGACGGAATGTAGGTGACCGGATTGAGCAGCAGAGCGTACGTCGCCGCGCCCGCAGCCACGGAGGCGAACGCGAAGGCGTTCACACCACCCCAGTACCCGTAGCAGGAGCGCGCACTGGGCAGGTACAGGTCGCGAATCCGCAGGACACCCCGGCGCAGCAGGAAGAAGTCGACTATCTGCACGGCGCACAGCGGCGCCACGAGAATCGCACCCCAGGACAGGAATCGACCGTAGTTGTCGTAGACGGCCGAGGGGAAGAAGACGAGGATCGCAGCGGGTCCGAGGATGAATGCCACCAGCACCGGCCAGGGCGTGCCGCGGAGCAGCTTCCCGCCACCGCCCTTGAGCGCCACCATGGAGGCGTACCCCTGGGAGAGGATGGCGGTGACGTTGGCGAAACCGATGACGATCAGGGCCAGGACGCCCAGCACGACTCCGGCGAGCGGGATCATCCACTCCGTCGGATCTTCGAGGTTCAGCGCCAGCGCCGCGAAGACACCGACGACCGCCGCGRCCACGGACGCGGCGAAGAGTCCGAGCCAGTTCGGCCAGAACGCCGCACGCGGACCCCGGGTGAGCCGCGCCAGGTTTCCGACGTTCGGCCACCACGCGAACCCGCCGGCGATGTTCAGTTCGATCGCGACCATGAAGCTGGTGTGCGGGTCGCTCTCCGGGTCGAGCGGGGGCAGACTGGCCAGTTCGGACCAGGATCGCTTGGTGAACACCATGACGAGAATCCCGACGATGATGAGGACGAGGACGGGTGCGATCACCCGGCACACRGACTCGACCGAGACCGGTCCCCGGGCGAGGACGAGCCAGGACAGGACCACCGCCACCAGCCCCAACAGGCTCACTGCCGCGCCGGTCTGGGAGATCTCGACCCCGAAGACGTTGTCGATGACGTTCACCAGGCCGTGCCCGAACATGATGGCCAGAACGGCCGACCACGCCGCCGCGAAGAGCGTGGACATCACGACCATCACGATTCGGGCGCCGTTGCTGCCGAATACGCTGCGCAGGCCGACGAACTGCTCGATGCCGTACTTCGCCGACGGCAGGCACGGCGCGAGCGAGACGAGGAAGACGCTGATCGCGTAGCCGATGACGATGCTCGCGATCGCCTGTACCGCGCCGACGTAGTACGCGACGGCGGCGCCCTGCAGAAACGCCCAGGTCGCCACGGCCAAGCCGATGTTGACCGCCGAGTAGTCCCAGAAGCCCCAGATCCGCTCCGCCGGCAACAACGGTAGTTCGTTCATCGTGGCGTCCGTGCCGTCGTCGCCGGTCCCGCCTGCACTTCCCAGTTCCGTGGTGGTGCGGTCCTGCCGCTGCCCGTCCAGCATCAGTACGCCCACCAGAGCATGACGGTGATCGTGGCGACGATCCCGGCGATGGCCGCCGCGACGTCCCGCCACGGAAGGTCGGGCAGGATCATCCCGCCTCCGCCGGGGGATTCCAGGAGGAGCAGTCGCCTCTCGAGTTCCTGTTCGAATGCGTCGTCCACGCGATCCCCATTTCTGATTGGCGGGCCAGTTATCAATAGTCTGTGGCACGGGTCACAGCGTGTCAACCCTCGAATCTTCCCGCAGGAAACCAGAATTGAGTATTGACTGGCGAGCCAATCAAGAACAGGATGCTGGTCATGACGAACACGAAGGATCACCCGACTGCCCTACCGGCCCACGTTCGGACCGTCGTGGTCGGCGCGGGGTACGCAGGCCTGTCCGCCGCACTCTCGCTGCACGACGACGGCATCGACACCGTGATCCTCGAGGGATCCGACCGCGTCGGCGGAAGGGTGTGCTCCGAAAGGAGAAGGGACGGTGTCGTCGTCGACCACGGCGGGCAATGGGTCGGCCCCACCCAGAAGCATCTGCTCGCCCTCGCCGAACGCTTCGCCTGCCCGACCTTCCCCACGTACAACACGGGCGAGCACATCGAGCTGTGGCCCGACGGTGCACAGCGGTGCTACACCGGCGCCGGTCCCGACGACGGCCCCGGCATGGACGAATACCTGGCTGCCGCCGACCGCATCGACGAACTCGCGAGGACCATCGACCTCGACGACCCCACGGCCACTCCGGACATCGAGAAGTGGGACAGCGAGACCGTCCACTCCTACGTCGAGCGGACCGTCGCGAACGAAGACGCCCGTCGGCGACTCGCGCTCGCCGTCGAGGGGGTGTGGTCGATCGAGCCGCGCGATCTGTCGCTGTTCCATCTGCTGTTCTACGTCGCATCGGCCGGCGGATTCGACCAGCTGATGGAAACCGAGGGCTGCGCGCAGGAGCGCCGATTCCGGGACGGAGCACAGTCGACGGCGCTGGCCGTCGCAGAGCATCTCGGCGACCGGGTCCACGTGAATACGGCGGTGCGTCACGTCGAGCACACCACCGACGGCGTGCGGATCGAGACCACCCGGGGAACGATTCTCGCCGACACCGTCGTCATGGCACTGCCGCCGTCGGCCACCCAGCGAGTCACGTTCACTCCCCCGCTGCCGGTCTCGCGCACCCGATGGGTCGAACGCAGCCCGATGGGCGACGTAGCCAAGGTGCACGCCGTCTTCGACACCCCGTTCTGGCGTGCCGACGGACTGTCCGGCCAGGCCACGATCTACGGCGACCGCGCCGTCGGAGTCGTGTTCGACAACTCCCCCGAAGATGCCGGACACGGTGTGCTCGTGTGCTTTGTCTACGGCGACCGCCAGCGGTCCTGGTCGGCGCTCTCCGACGACGACCGCCGGACCGCGATCATCGACACTCTCGTCGAACTCTTCGGCGACCGCGCCGCGTCACCGGTCGACTACACCGAGAAGATCTGGCCGCAGGACCAGTGGGCGCGAGGCGGATATGCGGCGAGTCCCACCCCCGGAACGTGGTTCGCACACGGGCACGACGGCTGGCGCGCTCCCGCGGACCGCATCCACTGGGCGGGCTCGGAGACCGCGAGCATCTGGAACGGCTACATCGACGGCGCAATCTCCTCCGGCGCGCGTGCTGCCGAGGAGATCCGGAAGCAACTGTCCCACTGAACCAACGGGACGCTCGTTCGATCTGGCGCAACGAGCGTCCCGTTCGTGCGGAGGGCGGAGCAGCGGCGGGGAGCCCCGAGGACGCTCAGGGGACGAAGAAGTACCCCAGGCCCGGAACGATCGTCGCCGAGGATTCGCCGAGGACGGTCGCCGTCACGTGCCCCGACCCTGTGGGCACGTCGACGACCGGTTCTCTGCCGGGCACTCCGAAACTGCCCGACGGAACGGTCACCGTTCCGGTCGCCCCCGTGCTGAGATTGAGCCACCGCACCGTGGTGGCGGAGGTGTACGTCGTGCAGTTCGCTCCCGGGGTGAACGCCGGGCACATGCTCGTCGCCGACAGCCGCGCGATCCCCGGTCCCGGACTCGCGCCGGTGGAGGCGGCGAGCGACACCGTCGCGAAGGGAAACGGGTCACCGATGACCCCGGTGAACGGGATCTGGAACGCCGTCGTGGCCACCAACACCGGATCCGGTACGGCGGCGGCGATGCCGGCGGACGCGGTGGTCAGCGCCACCGCTGCGGCGCAGGTGCCGACGATCGTGCCGAGACTGTGCCTCGTTGCCATGGTCAACCCTTCGTCACGTCGTGGAATCATGTTCCGGCTCTTCGACTGTATCGATCGACCACGTCGCGCGTGCGCACTCCGGGATACCGGCGCGGCGAACCTTATGATGTAGCGAACCGCGACCGACCAGCGAAGGAGCCGCGTATGTGCTCGCCCCGCATCATGACTCACGTCTACGGAACCATCGAGAAGCGCGGCGCCCCGATGAGTCGACGGTCGTTGTTCGGAGCGGTGGGCGCGGCAGCACTGGCGGCAGCGGTCGCACCGGCGACGGCATCGGCTGCCCCGACATCGGAGGCGTCGATCGTCGATCTCACCCATGTGCTCACTCCCAGCTTTCCTGTGTGGCCTGGCGCCCATCAGTTCGCGATGCGGACGCTGGCGCGGATCGGTGACGCTCCGATTCTGCTCGGCTCCGTCGCAATCGGCGCTCCCAGTGTGTTCTACAAGAACGAACTCCGCTACGACGAGCACACCGGCACTCACGTCGACGCGCCGGCGCATGCAAGCGTGAACGGCCTCACCGTCGAGCAGATTCCGCCCCGCGACCTGGTGGTGCCCCTCGCCGTCGTGGACATCTCGGTGCGGGCCCGACCCGACAACGACACGCTGCTCACCCGGCAGGACCTCCTCGACTGGGAGTCCGATCACGGCCCACTCCCCGACCGCTGCATGGTGGCGATGAACTCGGGATGGGACGGCCGCGCCGCTCAGCCCGCGACGTTCACCAACCAGGACAACACGGGTGTGCAGCACACACCCGGATTCGACCCGGACGCCGTCGAGTTCCTCGTCCGGGAACGCGACATCGTCGCGTTGGGATCGGACACCCTCAGTGTCGACGCGGGCCGTAGCACCACATACGGAGCACATCTCGCGGCGCTCGGCGCCGGGAAGTACGCGGTGGAAGCTCTCGCGAATCTGTCGCAGGTTCCACCGTCCGGCGCAACCGTCATGGTCGGCGCCCCCACCCACGCAGGAGGATCCGGCGGCCCCTGCCGGACCCTCGCGTGGTTCTGACGTGTGAAGGTCAGCCCTGCGGGGTGACCCGGAGAACCTGGTCGGTGGAACCGTTGTCCGTGGTGACGAGCAGCGAACCGTCGGCGGTCGGGGTGACCGACCGGAGGCGACCGTACTGGTTCTGCAGGCCGAACGTCTGCGCCGTCACCGACTGCCCGTCCGCGGCGAGACGCAGGAAGATCAGTTGTTTCGTCTTGAGGCCGCCCATGACGAGTGCGCCGTCCCACGGTCCCCAGCCGGGGCCGGTCACGAAGGCGGCACTTCCGGTTGCGAGGGTCGTGCTGCCCGAACTCCACGCCGCGGCAACGGCTCCCGGGACGCGCGACGGATCCGTCATCGGCACGGATTCGTCGTAGATGCCGGGGATCCGATCGGGCTTGTAGCCGTAGTTCCCTCCCGCGACCAGGAGGTTCACCTCGTCGTCGCGGGTCGTTCCCTGATCCACGGCGTAGATGCGGCCCGTTCCGGGCTGTTGCGCGAGACCCTGCGCGTTCCGGTGCCCCCGGGTGTAGACGGGGCTCGCCGGGTCCGGATTTCCGGCTGCGGGGGTGCCGTCGGTGTTGATGTGGAGAGTCTTGCCGCCCAGTGAGTTCGGATCCTGCGACACGGTCGGCTGCGCCGTGTCGCCGGTGCCGACGAACAGGGTGCCGTCGGCGGCCGTCAGTATCCGGCAACCGCCGTGACGTCCCTCGTTGACAGGGATTCCGGTCAGGATTGCGGCACCGCGGGTCAGGGTCGTCCAGCCGGCGTCGACGGTCCACGACTGGATCCGGATGTCGGTGACGCCACCGCCCTGGAATCCCTGGCACGTGTACAGGGTACGCGTGTGCGTGAAATTGCTCGCGAGTGCAATACCCATCAACCCGGTCTCGGACTGCGCGTACAGGTCCGAGAGATCGGCGGTGACCGGGCCGGTGCTTCCGTCCGCACGCCGGACGAAGAACCCGCCCGAGCGCTGACCGGTGAGGACCGCGCCGTCCGGGGCCTGCACCGCGTCCCACGGATGGTCGAGCCCGTCGAGAATCGGAGTGACCGTCAGCGCCGGAAGCGTGTCCTCCGTGGGAATTCCCGGGCCGTCGCTACCCGAACCGAGGCTTCCTGTGTCGAATGGGAAGGGCAGCGGCTGAGCGGAGGACTGTGCGGCGGGGAGGCCGATCACGGACGCGGTGGCGAGAGCGAGGACAGCGAGCTTCGAAGGACGCACAAGTTCTCCTCGGGTCGATTGCGCACTACGCGGTCACTATAAGCGCGATCGTGCCCGAAGTTGATCTTGTCGGTCAGTTCCGCGCGGCGCACACCAGCGCGAAGCGGTCGTCGGGATCGGTCCAGGTGCGGTCGACGTCGAATCCCGCCTCCGCCAACTCCCGTCGGATCCCGTCGAGGGTGAACTTGGCCGAGATCTCCGTCCGCAGCTGCTCACCCGCGGTGAACTCCACGTCCAGATCCAGCTCCTCCACGCGGATCGACATCGCACGCTCGGCCTCGAGCCGCATCTCGATCCATTCGTTGTCGGCGTCCCACAGCGCGACGTGCCGGAACTCGTCCACCGGGAAGTCGGCGTCGAGCTGCGTGTTGAGTACCTGCAGGACGTTGCGGTTGAACTGGGCGGTCACCCCGGCGGCGTCGTCGTATGCGGGGACGAGGACGGCGGGATCGATCACCAGTCCGACACCGAGGAGGAGGTGCTCCCCCGGTTCGAGGACGTCGGCGATTCCGGAGAGGAACTCCGCACGCTCGGCCGGAACCATGTTTCCGAGGGTGCCACCGAGGAACGCGATCGTGCGGCGCCCACCGCGTGGAAGGTGGTGCAGCGACTCGGTGAAGTCGCTGACGACACCGCGCACGGTCAGATTCGGGAACTCCACGCCGATCTGCTCCGCCGCACCCTCGAGCGCGGACACCGACACGTCCTGCGGCACGTACGTATGGAGACTTCCGTGCCGCGTACCGGCGCCCAGCAGGAGCCGTGTCTTCTCCGAAGACCCGGATCCGAGTTCCACGAGAATCTCCGGCGCCGCGACCTCGGCGATCTCCCCCGAATATCGTCTGAGCAGTTCCCGTTCCGTACGCGTCGGGAAGTATTCGGGCAACGCGGTGATCTGCTCGAACAGCTCGCTCCCGCGGGCGTCGTAGAAGTATTTGGGAGGCAGCCATTTCGGGTTCGACGTGAGCCCTACGGTGGCGTCCTTGCGCAGAGCGGCCTTGAGCTGCTCGGGCTGCAGGTACACCTCGAGGGTCGGTGTGGTGGTCATCGTGCTCCCATCTCGAGCGGGGTGACGAGCAGGTGTCCGGGGCGTGCGCTGACGAAGTGACGGTCCGGAATCGATTGCCATGCGGGGTTGTCGTCGTAGGGTTCGGACATCACGATGGCC
>NZ_JBFUGT010000308.1:0-7549 GCF_056402775.1 Rhodococcus sp. P3_B8 | reverse complement strand
GCCCACCCGTCCGCAGGTGCACCTCGGCGACGTCCGCCACGTGGGAAATGTGGATCTCGACCGGGATACCCTCTCCGCGACAACCGTTGGGCAACCCCCGGCCGTCCCAACGCTCGAAGACGTAGGCGAGCGCCTTTCCGACCTGCCCGTCCAAGCCCATCCGATCGGACAGAACCCCGGCGGAACTGCAATGTGAATGGATCAGCGTGGCGACCTGGCTACGCGCTGCGACCAGAAAAACAGCGGCCCGGATGCCGCGCTCCCAGCCCGGCAGGCCGCGTCCCACGTGACTCGTCATCAGCCGCAGAAACGGCAGACCGGTCATGTCCACCGCGTAGGTGTCGGCCCGGAAGGCGATGTCGTCGCCGAAGAGCGCCGAGAGTTCGTGGGAGTCCGCGTGACAGCCGATCCACCCGACCAGATTGGCGTAGTACACGGTCGCTCGCTGCTGGGGGTCGAGTCCCATCCGCTCCGCTATCCGTGTCGCGATCAAGGACGACCGAAGCATGTGTTCCATCGGTTGACCCAGACCGAGATCGATCGCCAGCGATACCGCGGCCAGCAGTTCGGCTCTGCTCAGACCTTTTCCCGAGCCGGGCAGCGTCCCGTGCGGGTGCATCTTCCCATTGTCCACCTCAACGTGACCGGACCTGGAGGCAACCCGAAAAGACAGGTACCCACATACGCCGAACGACCCATGCGCAAGCTCGCAGGTCAACCCACAATTGTGACCAACCCGATACGCCGACCCACAGCAAGGAGGCCGCCGGACAAAGCTTCCGATCCACAACTTCACTCGCAATCACGCAGGCAGCACACCCCGCGCAGACAGGCAACTTGCGCCCCCTTATGAGGGACCAGTGCTGCACCCCAAGGACGCACCGTCGACCGGTGCGTGTCGGGGGATGGCCCRCCCGTGCGAAGCACCCTCGCCCGGGCGGGCCGACTCCTGTCGGCCGATAGGAGCAACATTGTTGCCGAACGATGGCCCGACGACGCGGCCGCCTTCAGCCGTGGAACGAGCACAGCGGATCGCCCGACGCCCGATCGTTCGTCGCCGAAACTTTGTTCTCCCACGAGTCGATCAGCAGACAGCCCCACCACTTCAGACGCCGGTGGGGAGCCAGCTCCATCCCGGCTTTCTCACCTGCCCGCGGACGAGCTCGTAGGACGCGCCCACCTGAAGCAGTGTTGCCTCGGACAGTGGCCGTCCGATGAGTTGCATTCCGATCGGCAGCCCATCGGACGACACGCGGACCGGCACGGACAACGCCGGCAGACCGGTGAGGTTCGCCGGAGCCGAGAGACGGACGTAGGTGTCACTGATACCTTCACTGCTCCCGTCGGGCCAGTCGATGGTCTCCTGACCCGCCCGTGCGGCTACCGATGTCACAGTCGGTGCGGCGAGCACGTCGATGTCGTCGAACAAGTTCGCCCAGGCCTGGCGGATCAGCGCGCGGGACCGTTGCGCCCGGAGATAGTCGGTAGCAAGCAGGTGCTGCCCGGCTTCGAGGAGGAGACGGACGTCGTCCGAATACAGCTCGGGGTGGCTGTTCAGGGAATCCTGATGGTAGGTCGTGGCTTCCGGAACCATCAGACCCCATTGCGTGGCGTGCACGAGGTGGGTGAGCGGGACTTCCACCTCGACGAGCGTGGCACCGAGCCCGGCGAGTACGTCGATCGCCTCCAGAACGCGCGCTTGCACCTCGGGTTCGACGTTGTCGAAGTAGTAGTTCGTCGGAACGCCTACTCGGACGTTCGTCAAGTCCCTCCCGGAATCGGGAACGTAGCTCCCCTCGTTGTGCCGCAAGCTGGCGGGGTCTTTGTCGTCGTATCCGACGAGTGCATCGAGTGCGACCGCCGCGTCACGCACGGTGCCGGCGATCGGGCCGACGTGATCCAACGACCACGACAGTGGGGTGACGCCTGCGCGGGAGACCAAGCCGAATGTGGGCTTGAGCCCGACAACCCCGCAGAGCGCGGACGGAATCCGGATCGAACCTCCGGTGTCACTGCCGAGCGCGATACCCACGATCCCCGCGCTGACCGCAATCGCAGATCCGCCGCTCGAGCCACCGGGCACGCGGTCGACAGCCCACGGATTCCTACTCTGCGGTGTGATCGTTCCGAAGGCGAACTCGTGCGTGTGGGTTTTGCCCAGCGAGATCGCGCCTGCCGACTGCAACTTCCGCACTGCGGTCGCGTCGCGGTCGGGAACGTGAGTTGCCCGCACCGCAGAACTGGACGTGGTGAGAACCCCGGCAGTATCGAAGAGATCTTTGATCGCGATCGGAATGCCGTGCAGCGGACCGCGATATCGGCCTGYGGCGATGTCCGATTCGGCGATCGCCGCCTCCTCCCGCGCCGCGCCGGCCGTCACAGTCACGAAGGCAGACAGGTGCGGATCGACGCGGTCGAGGTGATCGAGCGCGGAGTCGATCAGTTCGACCGGTGACAACTCTCGGCGGAAGATGGCGTCGGCAGCGGCGGTGAGGTCCAATTCATGCGGTTGCATCGGGTGTTCCGTTCTGCGGGTGGGTAAGCGCGACGAAGGAAAACGCCGGCGGAGTCTCCGCGTATTCGACGCCGTCGAGAGCGCTCAGGACACCGCGGATGCCCATGACGGTGGCCGCCACGGCTGCGGCGTGCTCGCGATTTCGGTGTTCGGAATGTGTGGTCACGGCGAAGTCCTTGGTTGTGGGTGAAATGCCTACGGGATCGCGGCGGCCGAAACCAGCACGAAACCTGTTGCGGTGCTGCGCACGCGTCCGGCGGTGGGGTGGGTGAAATGGCTACCGAGCAAGAGTGTTTCGGTGTCGGCGATAGTCGACAGGATCGTCTCTCGTGTGCGTTCCGACAGAGCCGGGTCGATGTCCACTCCGCAGCACAGGCGCGGGTGGGCGAGCTGGATGGGGTGGTGGAGGAAGTCCCCGGTCACCAGTGCGGTCTCGCCGCCGGAGCTGATCCGGACCGATACGTGCCCCGGGGTGTGCCCGGGAGTGGGGAGCAGTTCGACTCCGTCGGCGACCTCRACGGGTGTCTCGGCGTCGACGAGTTCGTATTGACCGGCCTGGCGGATCGGGGTGATCGAATCGGCGAACATTCGCTGCTGGTCTTCGCTTAACGCTGCCGCCGACCAGTAGTCCCATTCGGTGCGGGCGACGAGGTAGCGGGCATTCGGGAAGGTCGGCTCCCACACCCCCTCTCGCAAGGTGGTGTTCCACCCGACGTGATCGCGGTGGATGTGCGTGTTGATCACGAGGTCGACCGAATCCGGGTCGAACCCGGCGTCGCCCAGTCGCGGCAGGTAGTCGCCGTCGAGGTTGTTCCACGCCGGGTTGTCCCGGACCTTGCCGTTACCGACACCGGTGTCGATGACGATGCGGGTTCCGGCGATGTCCAAGACGAAACTGTGCACCGACAGGCGGATGTCACCGCCGTCGTCGGTGGCCGACGGGTCCAGCCACGGTTGGCCGGCAACGAGTTCGGCTGTGGCGTCGGGCAGGAGCCAGCGGCCCTGCCCTTCGAGTACGACTTCGTCGACGCGACCGATGGTCGCGTCCCCTACCGTCCAGTGCGCTGATGTTCCGGACACGATCAGCTCCCTACGCTCGTTGCGGCAGCCTGGCGGTCGATGGTGGCGTTCCGGTGCCACGTTTCCGGCGCCGCGAGCAGATCAGCGAGTCGCTGTGCGCACACCGCCAACAGTTTCTCGCCCTTGTCGGCCGTGGCGAGTCGTGCGTCGCCGGCCACACCGGATTCGGTGATCTCCTCGAACGAGCGCCAGAGGTACACGGGGACGTTGTCGGATTGCAGTCCGCATTCGGGGCCGTGTGCGTCGGAGAGGCGGCCCAGGACCACGAGCTCGGGGTGCGCGGCGAGCATCATCGACGTCTCCCCCTCACACGCGTGCATCACGCCGCTCTGCCCCTCCAGGATGTCCGCGACGTCGTCCGCCGCCGCGGTCAGGTACGTCGTCACGGCGATAGTGACGGGCAGTTCCGCGGTCAGTTCGTTGACGATGGCATTGAGCGCCGAGATGTTCCCGCCGTGCCCGTTCACTATCGCGATCCGGGTGAACCCGGCGCGCATGATCGACCGGCAGACGTCCCGGAGCACGGCGTGGTAGGTGGGCAGGCTCAGAGTCAGCGTGCCGCCGAAACGCATGTGGTGTTCCGCCAGACCCCACCACAGTGTCGGTGCGACGACGACGGAAAGGCTCTCCGCCAGTTGGGCTGCGACTCTGTTCGCCGCCTCGGTGGCGAGCAGCGCGTCCACCCCGGTGGGCAGGTGCGGGCCGTGCTGCTCGATCGATCCGACCGGGAGCAGCACCAGACCGCCCAGTCCCGCCCGCTCTCGCAACTGCTCCGCGGTCATCTTCTCCCAGGAGTACTCCATGGCGCCCTCGTCCTCCATAACGCTGTCAAGCCTCGACCAAAGTTAGATTGGACTGTACAGTACACCCCTATCGGTAGCGGTCGCCAGAGCCCAGGCCGGCAATGGCCAATCGCTGACGTTTCGGCACGAACCCCATCGAGGAGCCATGGATACACATACCCCCAGCCCCGGCGTTCCCTTGACCATCGCCGCCCGGCTGAATCGCCTCCCGGTCACCCGGCGGCACAAGAAGATCATCGCCATCATTGCGTTGGGCAACTTCTTCGAGATCTACGAACTGTTCCTCGCCGGTGTACTGGCGGCCACCTTGAAGACCAAGTTCGCGCTCACCGGCTTCGACCTGTCGCTGGTGCTGGCCTCGGCGTTCGTCGGCGCCTTCGTCGGCGCCGTCCTGATCGGCCGGATCGCTGATCGTCTCGGCCGCCGGCGCGCGTACATGATCACCCTTGGCTTGTACTCGGTGTTCACGCTGTTAGCCGCCTTCTCCACCGATCTGTGGATGCTGGTGCTGTGTCGCTTCATCGCGGGCGTCGGACTCGGCGGCGAACTGCCCGTCACCGACTCCTTCCTCGGCGACATCCTGCCGTCGAAACGACGCGGCTACTTCGTGGCGTGGGCCTTCACGCTTTCGTACACTGCGGTCCCCGTCGTCGGGTTCGTCGGCATGATCGTTGTCGATGCCAGCCCGCTCGGGATCGACGGCTGGCGATGGATGTTCGCCCTGGGTGCGCTCGGCGCCCTGATCACCTTCGTCCTGCGGCGGCACCTACCCGAGTCGCCGCGCTGGCTCGAATCCGTCGGCCGGACAGACGAAGCCGAAGCCGTCACCCGCGAACTCGAGGATGCCGCACGTACGGAGGGCTGGGCCGCCCCGGCCGAGGACGAGGCAATCTCTCCCGTGAGCACCGGACCGGTGAGCGCGTCCGCGATGCTGCGGAAGCCGCTGTTGCGCCGCACCATCACGATGGCGATCGTCTGGATTCTGGCCGTCGTCGGGTACCACGGATTCAGTAGCGTTGCGACGCTCGTATTGACGGGGAAGGGAATCAGTGTCACCAATTCCCTGCTGTATGTCTCGCTCGCCTTCGTCGGATACCCGGTCGGCTCACTGCTCTCGATGCTCGTCATGGACAGGTTCGAGCGCAAATGGCTTCTCGGTGGCTCGCTGGTCGTGATGGCCGCGCTCGGCCTGGCCTACGGAAATGCCGTCACACCGGTGTGGATCGTGCTGTGGGGTTTCACGTTCACGGTGATCGCGAACCTGATGTCGAATGTCACCCACGTGTATCAGCTCGAGCAATACCCGACCGCCATCCGGACCACCGCCACAGGCCGGCTCTATTCACTGGGACGCCTGTCGACCGCCGCCGCGCCGCTCTATCTGATCCCCATGCTCGAACACAGCGGTGCCGGAGCGGTATTCACCCTCGTCGCCGCAGCCCTGGCGGTTGCTGCGGTCGTCACCGTGGGGTTCGGTGTTGCCACCACCGGGCGGACCCTCGAGGAGATCTCACCCGGTGACGCGTCGGCGGCAGTTATCCCGCAGCGGGCGCGTACCGCGCCATGAAGGTGGCGACCGACTCCTCGACAATCTCGTCGGCGGGCGGGAGATCCGTGACGAACTCGACGATGCCCATGACCTGAGGCCACAACGTCACTTCCTGGAGTAGCCCGAAGAACTGGTGGGCGGCCAACTCGGTCGAGCGGCATTCGATGTGTCCGTCGGTGACCAATCGGTCGAGTTGGCCGACCAGCGCCTTCAGCAGAGGCTCCTTGCCGGCCCGGTAGAACTCCTCGGCTATCCACGGCAGCCGCCGAGATTCGGCCACCACCAGGCGGATGAAGCTCACTTGGTCGGTCTCGGCCACGAACGCGAGGATCGCCTGGGCGAAGCGCCTCAGTACAGCTTCCGCCGACTGCGGCGCACCGTCCACCAGATCGTCGATGCGCCCGGTCTGCAACAACTTCGACCAGTGCCGATCCAGCATCGAGCGGAAGACGGATTCCTTGCTGCCGAAGCGGTTGTACAACGTCTGCCGCGCCACTCCCGCCGACTTCGCGATCCGATCGAGGTTGACCCCCGCGTATCCGTCCCGCAAGAAAAGCGCCTGCGCGGCGTCGAGGATCTTGCCGGTCGTCTCGGGCTCGGCCGCCGCTGAACCCTCCACCGTATTTGCCACACTGCCCTCCGAACGTTCTGCTGCACAGCAACCTGCTGCGAAGTCAACCCCTCAGTGGTATGGACTGTACTGTACAAGCCACAGGAGGTTCGTTCCGCCGCGCAGGAACGGCGAGGCATCACCCGAACACCGCCACTGCATTCAGCCCCGGCAACCCCGACGATTGAGTGATCACGCATGACTGAGCACCCCGCGCGCCAGTTCCCTCCACTGCACGGCCGCACACCCACGCCAGGGGCAACCCACCACCCGCGCACACCGGACGAGGACATATCCCGATACCGGCAACTGCGACAACGCAGCCAACGCCTTCGCCGACGAACCCACGACTGGCATTCCGGGCACAGTGACACCGACGCGGTCATCGAGTTCGCACATGTCTGGGCACCCTACGGCGGAGCACCCGACGAAGAGGTCTTCGTCAGATTCGGAATGTCCACGGACCGCTTCGTCGAGGCACTCTGGCGAATACTCGAGAATTGCCTTTTCGCACCCCCGTTCATCGACGAACTCGCAGAGGTCTACCGACCCCCGCACAGCTGACGACCCACCAGTTCGTCGAGAAATCGTGCCCACCCACGATCGCCGCCCCTCGCGGGGAGGTTCCACGGCCCGATGTTGCCCCATTCGGGCACTACCCACCTCGCGCACTGGGTAGGGTCCGATTCCATGGCTGACCAGGGGAAGATCCGGACCGTGGTGTGGGGCACCGGGAATGTGGGGCGGGCCGCGATCCGCGCGATCGATGCACACCCCGGACTCGAGCTGACGGCGGTGATCGTGGCCAACCCGGAGAAGGTGGGACGCGATGCCGGCGACCTGGCCCGCCTGGGCCGCTCGCTGGGGGTGGCCGCAACGGACGACGCCGATGCCGTGCTCGCGACCTCACCGGGCGCTGTCGTCTACGCCGCGTCGGGCGAAATTCGCCCGGACGATGCGGCGGCGGACATCATCCGCGCACTCTCCGCCGG